>PCTP01000171.1:17806-24576 GCA_002770795.1 Gammaproteobacteria bacterium CG22_combo_CG10-13_8_21_14_all_40_8
TTTCTAGAAGAAATAGCATTTAGCTAGCGGTCTTTTTTTTCAAATCATTATCCAATAGATGGGGATACCCGAAGCAAATAAGCTTAATCCCCAGAGAATTTCTTTGTGCGCGATGCCACTTTGGCTGAACTCTGGCAGTTATCAAGCCAGACGACTCTGTATGAAACGAGAGGCTGACGTGTTACATTATCAAAACTTGATTCGAAAGGCTTATACTATTGCTCATGCTCAATATTTTGAGGTAGCAGGGGTATATAATCTATCGCTGGAACAATAATCACGAGGAAAATCATGTTCTCAAAGGCAATCGTTAGAACACCTTGTAAAAATTTAGTCAATGGACTTACTGCTGCAAATTTGGGACTTCCAGATTATGAAAAGGCATTGCTTCAGCATCAGGATTATATTCGAGCATTAGAAGAATGTGGGTTGAAAGTAACTGTATTAGCAGCAGACGATGATTATCCCGATTCCACCTTTGTTGAAGATGTCGCTCTACTAACCCAAAATTTTGCCATCTTAACCAATCCTGGAGCTCCCTCTCGAAAAGGTGAAGTTGCGTCCATGTTGCCAGTGTTAAAAGATCATTATCAAATTATAGAGTCTATTGCCCAGAAGGGAACCGTGGAAGCTGGCGATGTTATGATGGTAGGCAAACATTTTTATATTGGCTTATCTGAACGCACCAATTTATTAGGTGCCAGGCAAATGATTCATCTATTGGAAACCCATCAGATGACTGGTTCGGTGATTGCTTTAACCGATGTGTTGCATTTAAAAACAGGTGTAATGTATTTAGAAAATAATAACCTATTGGTTAGTGGCGAGTTTGTCAATAAACCAGAATTTAAATGCTTTAATCGCTTAGAAGTAGATGCCGATGAAGCCTATGCCGCGAATAGTGTTTGGATCAATGGCACAGTACTCACTCCTAAAGGTTTTCCAAAAACGAAAAAACTGATTGAATCTGCTGGATATTCCGTACGAGAAGTTGATGTGTCGGAATTTCAAAAAATTGATGGTGGCTTGAGTTGTTTATCATTAAGGTTTTAATGAGATTACCTCTTCTAAAAAAATTGGATGCTTTCAATTGTATATAATTGGGAAAATGAAAATGGCAAAAATTATATTTGTTGATGTTACTCATGATGGGAATTGGATTTAGTGCCAGGGAAGCAAAGCCTCTGGAAAAAGAATTTTCTCTAAAAGTAGTTCTATCACCAAGAAAATATACAAATTTGCAGATTTTTTCTGATGGTAAACATATTGCGTTTTTATCCGGATCGGAGAAGAACGAAGTTAAATTGATTTTTTAATCTATAGGAAGGCGTTGTCTTATGGGGAAATTGAAAATATGATGGTTGTAAATCTAATAGATAAAATCTTCTTTGGATTGGTACTGATCGCCGCATTCCAGGTGCCAATTTTGTCCGAACATTATTTGCAGTTTGTGAATGGCTATTACCAATCGACTTCAAATCAAGTGGATGGATA
Organism: Gammaproteobacteria bacterium CG22_combo_CG10-13_8_21_14_all_40_8; assembly: GCA_002770795.1. Lineage (GTDB taxonomy): Bacteria > Pseudomonadota > Gammaproteobacteria > Enterobacterales > 21-14-all-40-8. The sequence goes on from PCTP01000171.1 coordinate 19,301, forward strand.
TAAGGTAAATGCATTGAATCATGGCTATGCAAGTGTAGAGTCCATGGTGAGTGATTTGAAAAATAGTGCTAATTCTGTTGTCAGAGATGATGCAATCCAGAAACAAAAAACATTGAGAGAATTTTATGAGCTTCAACAAGGTGTTCAGCTATTAAAAACAGGTAATATCTTTCAAAAAGCTTGGTATATTTTTAATCCGACTCGATGGCATGTTTTAAAGCAAGTTTTACAAAACTTTAAACCTGGTATGCCTTTGTCGGTTTGGGATATTATTTATAGTACATTATTTGCTTTGTTGATAAGTACCTTGCTACTTTGGCCATTTAGAAGAAAGAAAAAATAATATTCAATAAGTGAGGAAGATTGGGTGATTTATCAAGGTGCCTGCCATTGCCAAGCTGTAAAATTTGAGGTTGAGGCGGATGAAAATGTGATTGTGCAAGATTGTAATTGTTCTATTTGCCGACTCACGGGTTTCATACACCTGATAGTACCTCAAGAAAGGTTCAAACTGCTTCAAGGAGAAGATGAACTCAGCACTTATCGTTTCGGAACTGGTGTGGCTCAACATAAATTTTGTCGCCATTGTGGTGTTAAATCATTTTATATTCCTCGTTCAAACCCTAATGGTATAGATGTCAATTTGAGATGTTTAAATCCTCAACCTGAAAAGGTAGTGATTGAAAAATTTGATGGCGAGAACTGGGAAAAAAATGCTCATTCACTCGCACATTTAGCTTAGCTGAATGAGGGTTACTGCAGATAAAAATACTTTGTTTTTAAAATCTAAATCAAAGGGGCAATACATTGCAACAACAGTACCAAAGTGCTTGCACATTAATAAAAAACGGAGGAAATGAAGCTCAGCAAGGATTTCAATTATTACAAAAATTAGCATCAGAAGGGCATGTTGAGTCCACTATGGCGCTAGCGAAAATTAAGTTGGATTCATCTCCCCCAACTTTTTCCCCTCAATCTGCATTTGAGCTCCTCCAATCTATCGAAAATAAGGATTTAACTGGTTTGGCAAGTTATCTAACCGGAGAAGCACTATCGATCTTATGGGGAGGGAATGAGTGGTCTGAAGCAGATAACTTAGAATGGTTAAATAAAATTCAGCAGCATTTTGTTAAAGGAGCAGAAAAGGGACATGTGGATGCCATGTTGCAACTCGCTTATGGGTATAGAGAAGGGGTATTCTTGCATGAGAATATTAATGATCTGGGATATTCTTGGCTGTTACAAGCTGCAAAAACCAATCACCCTCGGGCGTGCTTTGAATTGGGTCTTTGTTTATTACATGGGATTGGTTGCGCGGTATCTGTACCCCAAGCTAAAATTTATTTTAATAAAGCAGCTGAATATAATTATCCGAATGCTGCTGCATTAGCGAGAACAGATGATATTCCGGGCAGTAGGTCTTCCAAACGACACGCTTTGTATCATCAGCCTGAGATAGTTGAGTTATCAGCGATTTTAAGTCCTATGGAATGCAGTTATTTAGTTGTATTAAGTTTGCCTTATTTGCAACCCTCAAAAGTCATTTCATTTAGTGGTGTAGGTAAATCTACTGAGGGTAGAACTAGTTTTGGTACAAGTTTTCCTAAGTACCGTCGAGATTTTGTGGTGATTAATGTCATCAAAAAGCTGTGTAAAGTCGCTGGAATTAGCATTCAACACACAGAAAATTTAGTACTTCTTAAATATGGTGAAGGCGATCAATATCGAGTACATGCAGATTATTTTAATGATGAATTAGAAGGTCATCGCCAATTTATGGGGCCTGCAGGTCAAAGAGTGAAAACTATAGTCTGTTATTTGAATACAGTGGAACAAGGAGGGGGGACAGAGTTCCCCAATTTAGATCTAAGGGTTAAAGCCATTGCAGGAAATGCAGTGATGTTTGAAAATGCTAAGATGAACGGAGAGGTCTATGTGGATTCGCGTCATGCAGGACTACCTGTGTTAAAAGGAAGCAAATGGATTGTCACCCTATGGTTTAGACAGAATCCATTTATGCAATAATTTACACCAACTGAGATCATAACGAGTAAAAACATGTCCATTGAAAATCCATTACTCCAAAGGGCGCTAACTGCTCATCAAAATCAGCAGCTAGAAGCTGCAAGAGCGGCATATACTGCATACCTCCGTACCCATGAAGATGATGTTCAAGCTTGGTATTTATTAAGTAAAGTAGAAATCCAAGCAGAAAATATGACAATAGCCAAAAGCCACATTGAAAAGGCTATGAGGCTTAATCCTGAGTCTGCTCAATATTGTCTGGCCTTGGCGGAGATTTATGAAAAAACTGAAAATCATGATCTGGCCGTGGAGGCCTATGCTAAAGCGTTACAACTACGACCTGATGTTTATCTTGTTCATTATGAAGTAGGTTGTTATCACTTAAATCAAAAACATTGGGATAAAGCTTTGAATGCTTTTGAACAAAGTGTACAGCTTAAGCCTGATCATATTTCATCATTGGCAAATTTAGCACAAATTTACCAGTTACAAAAAAATTATCCTAAGGCCAATGTCTATGCATTGAAAGCAGTGAAGTTAGCACCAAAAGATCCAAGATTAATGAATAATTATGCGACGCTCATGAGTGCGCAAAAACGCTATCAGGAATCTTGGGATTATGCTCAGAAAGCCTTGGAAATAACACCTAATTATCTGGCTGCAAAAATTACTTTAGCTTCGAGTTGCTTTGCTTTATCCAAAAAAGGGGATGCAGAAAATATTTGTCAAGAAATTCTTGAAAGGGATAAAGATAACATCGAGGCACAATCTTTGTTGGCAAAATGTCTGATAGATCGAGAGCAAATGAGCTTGGCTGAAGAGATTTTGATCAAAGCCTATCAAGTAAACTCTCAGCATTTAGGAATTTGTATGTACCTGGCTGAACTGTTTGTACATAAAAATCAGTTGCAAGAAGCTATTGAGGTTTTAAATGATGCTATAAAGATTCACCCTGAGTCAATTCTATTGAAACAATCATTAGCTTTAGTCTATACAAAGTTTGGACAAATAGAACCTGCAATCAAGATATATCAACAAATTTTGGCACAAGATACAGAACAAACAGAAGTGATATTTTCTTGGGCAAATTTACAAAAAGTGACGACTCAAGATAATGCTCAAATAGCACAGTTCGAAGCATTGTTTAATAGCAAAAAACTAACAGATCCTGAACAAAGTAATTTAGGTTTTGCATTAGGTAAAATTTACGATGACTTAAAAATACCTGAAAAGTCATTTGAGTTTTATCAAAAAGCCAACCAACTCAGATATGATGCTAATGACTCTTCGCAAAATACCCTACTCATTGACAAAACCATGCAATATTTTACAAAAGAAGCTGTTTTAGCTATTGATGATTTTGAACAAATCAGCTTTGTACCTGTTTTTATTGTTGGAATGCCTCGCTCTGGCTCTACATTGCTTGAACAAGTATTGGCTTCTCATAGTCAGATTGAAGGCGCGGGTGAGTTAAGTGAGATCCAAAATATTGTAAAAAACATTAAAAAAATAGACTTAAATGGGGCTGACTATATAGATAATCTAAATCTTCTTTCGAAGAATGAACTACGGTTGTTTAGAGAGCGCTATATTCTAAAGTTGAATGAATTAAAAATAACAAGCCATTATATTGTAGATAAAAATCCCATTAATTTTCTCCATATTGGATTAATTAAAATGATATTTCCTGAAGCAAAATTCATTCATATTGAGAGAAATCCATTGGATGTTTTGCTCTCTAATTACTTTCAACGTTTTATTCACGGTCAGAATTTTTCTTTCAATTTAGATGCAATTTGTTCTTATTATAAAGATTATTTCAAAATGATGAGTTTCTGGAATGATATTTATCCTAAAGAAATATCGAATTGTACTTATGATGATTTGGTTAAACGGTTTAAGAAAACCATAAAACATAATTTACATTTTCTGGGTTTGAAATGGGAAGTGTCTTGCGGGAAGTTTTATCAACAGCAAAGAAAAGTTGAAACAGCTAGCTTGTGGCAGATTAGACAGCCCATTTACAAGGGATCATTAAAACGTTGGAAAAATTATGAACCTTATCTGGTCCAGTACAAGAAGACTCTAGATGAAGAAGTGAAATCCTATAAGAAACGTATTAACCATCAATCAATATTAGGATTGTTTTGAGATGGAAAATTCAGGAGCATATCATGAATAAGTTAGATTATATTGACCAACAAATACTGAAAATTCTTCAAGTAAATGGCAGAATAACCAATAAAGATCTCGCTCTACAACTGGGTTTGTCACCACCTCCGACCTTAGAGCGAGTTAAAAAACTTGAACAACAAGGTTATATTAAAGGTTATGCAGCCATTGTTGATCCAAAGATGATTAATTTAGGATCGACCATGTTAGTTTCTATTTCTTTACACCAACATCAATTTGATGCCATCAATGAATTTCGACAAGCGGTATTATCATTTGATGAGGTGATGGATTGCTATCATGTGACTGGTGGCGATGATTTTTTATTGAAAGTAGCCTGTAAAAATATCGAAGAATTTGAAAAGTTTGTGATTGAAAAATTATCTATGTTAAGGAATATGGGGAAAATTAAAACATCGGTTGTATTGTCCACATTAAAAAATAGTACTGCTTATCCTATACACAGATAATACCTTATCATTAACATGTGATTTCATTAGAGTGTCATCTTTTTGGAGTGTGTATGGTTTTATCTTAGGATAATCTCTAAATCAAAATATTTGATGTGCGCCTTGGGTTGAGATTTTTCCATAATATACATGATTAGAAATATGTTGTCTCTCGAAAACTTTCGACATCTTCAAGGCTGATTTTTGGGCAACTTCGATTGAATCTGAAAAAGCAAACATAGAGGGCCCAGATCCTGAGAGTCCAGCCCCTAACGCTCCTGCTTCTATAGCTGCCTGTTTTACTAAACTAAATCCTGGTATTGATATTGCTCGGTAGGGTTCAGCTATCCAATCTTCAATTCCTTGAGAGACAAGCTTCATATCGTTTAAAAATAGACCAGAGATGAAGCTGGCGATATTTCCCATTTGTTGAGTGCAATGTGCAACCGAAATTTGTGGTGGAACCAATGATCGTGCCTGGGCTGTATTAATTTCTATATTGGGATGGATGATACTGATATAGAGGTTGTCTGGCACAGGAAGCCTGATGATATCTAAGGGAAAATAGCTTCTGATAACGACAATTCCACCCAGAAGAGCGGGTGCGACATTATCGGCATGAGCGTTACC
>PCTP01000171.1:24603-24765 GCA_002770795.1 Gammaproteobacteria bacterium CG22_combo_CG10-13_8_21_14_all_40_8
AAATGGGATGAGTTGTTTTTTGCTCAGTCCAAGATCTAATAAGTGATTAGTTGCCGCTACTGCAGCGGCAGCACTGGCAGCACTGGATCCCATGCCACTACAGAGTGGCATATTCTTTTCAATATCTAAAACAATGCCACCAGAATATTGAACATGATCTAG
>PCTP01000171.1:24859-30699 GCA_002770795.1 Gammaproteobacteria bacterium CG22_combo_CG10-13_8_21_14_all_40_8
GGTTCAGAAGCTTTGCTCACAGTCACCTTATCTCCAAGAGCCTTTGAATGATATTCAAAATTTAAAGCGAGTCCCAATAGATCATAACCCGCTGAAAGGTTAGCGGAAGTAGCTGGCGCAAAATAACAGATTTTATCCATGTTGGTTGTGACTTCATTAAATAAAGAGCTTAACGGAATATTGCAGTTTTGAAATAAAAGTGCAAGTTTTTGGTGTTGTCGCCTCCTATTGTTTTTTTCTTGAGGAAGGAACAACCACAATAGGTCATTGTCGCCATGCAACGAATGGCTTAGAATAACAAATAGGACAATTTTTTAGGCTAAAGCATGAAATATATTAGTACCAGAGGACACAATCATCTATATAGTTTCGAGGAAGCCGTGTTGCGTGGATTGGCGATGGATGGAGGATTATTGGTTCCACAAAGCCTACCTGATTTCTCTAACCAATTAGATTATTGGACAGATTTAAGCTATCAACAGCTTGCTTTTGAAATTATGTTTCCCTTTGTTGAGAATTGCCTTTCAGGCGTTGAATTAAAGCACATTATTGAACAAAGTTATGCGGTATTTGATACACCAGAAATTACGCCTCTAACAGCATTTGATGGGGGTTATATTTTGGAACTTTACCATGGACCTACCTTTGCTTTTAAAGATATTGCGCTACAGTTTCTGGGGAATTTATTCGATCATTTTTTAGGAAAATCAACACAGCCAGAGTTAAATATTGTAGGCGCAACTTCCGGTGATACTGGTAGCGCTGCTATTTATGCGGTAAAAGGTAAAGAGAATGTTCGCATTTTTATGTTACATCCTAAAGGCAAAATTAGCCCTGTCCAAGCGCTACAAATGACCACAGTCTTAGAGCCAAATGTTTATAATATTGCCATTGAAGGAGATTTTGACGATTGCCAATCTTTGGTCAAGGCCTTATTTAATGATGAGCCGTTCAGAAAAAACACCTATCTCGGCGCGGTTAACTCCATTAACTGGGCGCGTATTTTGGCTCAGGTGGTTTATTATTTTTATGCAGGATTACAGCATTTAAAGTCATTACCCGATAAGCCTTTATTTTTTTCGGTGCCGACAGGCAATTTTGGGGATGCCTTTGCAGGTTATCTGGCCAAAAAAATGGGATTGCCTATCCAGCAATTGATAGTAGCCACAAATGAAAATGCTATTGTGGCGAGAGTGATCCAAGATGGGCGTTATTCCCCTACAAAGGCTGTTGCAACTTTGAGCCCAGCGATGGATATACAGGTATCCAGCAATTTTGAGCGATTGCTTTTTTACGTCCTAAATCAGGATGGGGAGGCTGTTTTATTCCTGATGAATCAATTACAAAGGAAAGGGTGTTTTGAGCTCAATAGGAATTGCTTAGAGAATATACAAAAGGATTTCTGCGCCTATCAGATAAGTAATGAAGAGACATTAGAACAGATTCAACAGTTAAAGCAGCAAGGTATTGAAATTGATCCCCACACCGCCGTGGGTGTCGTTGCCGCGATTAAGGCGAAGCTTGGCAAAACACTGTGTTTAGCCACAGCGCATCCCGCCAAGTTTAAAGAAGCTTTTGTGAGTGCCACAGGCGTCGCACCGGAGCCAATTGCCGTACTGGAGGTTCTAAAGTCAAAAGAATCACGTTGTGCAACTGCACCCGTTGACGTGGAAACGCTTAAACAATACATGGAGTTGAAAATAAATGAGACTAACAGCCGCAAAGGTTTATTATAATGAGTGATAAATGGATAGTGTTAAAATTTGGTGGAAGTAGTGTGGTGGAGCCTCGGCATTGGCTCACTATCGCTTCGCAAATTAAACATAAAATTGAGCTGGGTTATCGACCATTTTTGGTTTTGTCAGCGCTTAAAAATGTATCAAATCTTCTAGAAGGTCTTATTCATCAAGCGGTCTCTGGGGTTTATCAAGCGCCAATTTCTCGAATTAAAGAACTGCATTACCAGTTAGCGGCAAATTTAAATTTAGAGGGTGAACAGTTACTGACTTTTTGGTTTTCCAAACTCAGTGCTGTTTGTGGGGAGATCCATCGACAAGGTTACATTGAACCCAAACAACATGCCAAAGTGCTGGCGATGGGGGAGCTTTTATCTTCTACTTTAGGCGCAGCCTATTTGAATCAACAAGGGATAGATACCCATTGGAAGGATGCTCGCCAATTGTTGGTTTCAAAAAATGGCTCTGATACTTATCATCATTTTACCGATGCTCAATGCTATTATGAAGCGGAAAGCGAACCCTTATGGGGGCACCGGTTAAACTTTGCCGATGATCAGCATGTTATTGTGACTCAAGGCTTTATCGCCAGTGATGAGCAAGGTGAAACCGTACTCTTAGGGCGCGAAGGCTCGGATACTTCTGCCGCTTATTTTGGGGCTTTATTGGCTGCGAGTCGCATTGAAATTTGGACAGATGTGCCTGGTGTTTTTACTTATAATCCTAATTTGTTAGCTGAGGCGCGCCAAATTCCTCATTTGGGTTATCAACAAGCAAGGCGTTTAGCGAAATTTGGTGCGAAGGTTTTGCACCCTAGGGCCATTGCTCCTGCTGAATATGCAGCCATTCCTGTGTTAGTTCGTTCGACGCGACACCCGAAGCTTAAAGGTAGTTTAATCTCTTCATCTCAGCTCTTCAAAAGGGATGTTATTGGTTTGGCGTCAGAAACAGAATTGACTCGTTTTCAGTTGCAAACGCTGAATGAGGCTGAAGGAGCAAGGTTTATTGAACTGCTGACAGAACAGGGTTATAACCTGATATTAGATGCCATAAATGCACAGGGCGAATTATTAATGAGTTATGCCAATAGTGATAGTCCAGAACCTCAAAAGGCACAATTGATGGCGTTGTTGAAATACCATCCAGAAATTCAGAAAAGCTTGAATATAAGCTATAAGCAAGCCCTTATTACGGTGATCGGGCAGCAGGAGGGGGCATGGATTGATAACTTGTCTAGATCTTTGAGCAAACAAACAACACTTAACTCACAGGCTCAGTTTGCCTATCCACAATTAGGGCGATTTAGTTTGCTTTGTACTCATCAGCAATGTCTATTATGGGCGAAATATTTGCATCAACAATCTATTGAAAACAATCCTGAGGCAGATGATTTTGGTCCCTCTTGGAAAGAAATTGTTCAGTCTGTCGAATAATTCTCAATACATAAAAATTTAATAATTAGGAATGATCGATTTGAAGCAAATACAACTTTTTGGCACTTTGGCTTGTCATTTATGTGAACAAGCTCAAGAGATCCTCCGTGAATTTGAACAAAAGGGTCAAATAAGCCTCATTCATTGCGACATTGTTGATGAGCCACAATGGCTAGAACTCTATCGTATTCGTATTCCGGTGGTGGCTTACGGTGACCAAGAGTTAGGTTGGCCTTTTGATGCTGAGACTGTGGCTTCTTGGTTAAAGAAATTAGACGCTAAATGAATTAAAACAGCTTATTACTCATTGAATTACCTACAAAAACTTAGAACAATTCAAAGTCATCCTCATTCTCTGCTTCATCTTGTTGAATTTTATTCAGTGCAATCTGAGTGAGAGCTGCAGCAGTAGTAGGTTGGGAGATTATGGCTTGATACAGGCTTCTCTCTTCTTCGGTGCTGTATAAATTCACAAACTTTTCACTATAGGGATCAAGGACAATGTTCTCTTCTGACCAATGTTTTAGTGGGTAGACAGCATGTGTGATTTTTTGTTTTAAGCAGTCAAAAAATTGAAATTCCATGATGATGGATTGAGTCACTTGGCTGAGCCTGTTGATGATTTCTACATGACCATCTTGTTGTGACAAGCTTTGGCTGAGTTTTAATTCCAATTCCACCAGCTCAGTAAAGTATTGAGTGAGATGGTTGATTTGAACTTCACTTTCTTCCACTGTATGTTCAGCTTGTATAAAGCCTATCTGAGTAATTTTTTTCAGATGAAGAATTTGTTGTTCGCTGGAGGTTAGCTTTTCAGTCACATTAACCTACTTAAAATAGAAAGAGGTAATTTAAGTATAGTAATTTATATCTGCTTTTGCTGAACATCTCATTCTAATTTAAACTCGGACAGGCTCCTAGCGTCATTATGTTTTTATTTGATGATAACTTGTGGCTAACTGCGCTTAAATGGCGCGAAACCATCTCTTTGGAACTCTTTGCTTGGTTTAACTTTCACTTTATCGATTTTTCCCTTCGATTTAGATTTTTCTGACTTTGGGGTTGACATTTTCTTCACTGGTTTGGTTTCAGTGCTTATGTCCGGGGTTGGCGCGGGTGAAAGCCCTTTAAACTTGCTGGTGAGGCCATTCACTATCCTGAGGCTCATTTGTGATTTCAGGTAATTTTCTACGGCTAGCTTTCGCTTCCATTCTTGTGCTGAGACCAAACTAATGGCCAGCCCCTGAGCACCTGCTCGTCCAGTACGACCAATTCGATGAATATGATCATCGGCTGATTGTGCCATATCAAAATTGATGATCACATTCACTTGTTTGATATCTAAACCTCGAGCCGCCACATCGGTAGCCACTAAAATTTGCGGTGTCTTCTTTCTGAAGTTGGCAATCACAACATTGCGATCATCCTGTGTCATCTCACCATGAAGGTATTTGATGATCTTGTTTTCATGTGATTGTAAGTACTTGCACACTTTCTCTGTTTGTACACGGGTATTGCAAAAAACCAGCATTTTGTTAAAGGATTCAGAATGAAGTAAATGCTGAATGAGCTTGAGTTTAAACTCATCATCATCCGCTGTAATATACTCTTGCGTGATATTTTGATGTTCCGCTCTGGCCGAGCCTACTTCCACTGTCACTGGATCTTTGAGTAATTGTTTGGCAACCTCAGCTATTTTCTTTTGATTTAAAGTTGCAGAATACAAAAAAGTCTGACGTGGTGCGCCTTTACTGTTGCAGTTGGCGGCAACATCCAAAACGATTTCAGAGAGCCCCATATCTAACATGCGATCTGCTTCATCTAACACCAAAAACTCTAAATCGTCCAAATCACAAGTTTGACGTTGAATATGTTCAAGCAATCTGCCCGGAGTCGCGATAATAATTTCAGGGTTTTTGCGAAGCATGGCTTTTTGTTCTTTAAACGTTTCGCCACCCATAATTAAGCCTGTTTGTATGCGGCATTGGGCGGTTAATTGCTGACAATGTGTAAGTACTTGCTGGGCTAATTCTCTCGTGGGGACAAGGATCAGTGCTCGAGTTCCAGACTGCCTGTTAGAATTTTCAAGGAGTTTATGAATAATCGGAATTAAAAATGCTGCAGTCTTACCACTGCCTGTTTCTGCTGAAACAAAGAGATCGTTACCCTGTAGAGCAAAGGGAATGGACTTCAATTGAATTGGCGTTGGTTGGGTAAATTTAAGATTTTGCAATGCCAAAATGAGTCTGAAATTAAGAGAAAATTGATTAAACAAAGGTGACCCCTTAGAAACTAGCGACTACACTTAGCGTGATGGCACTATGAATTGGCTTTATGAGTTCATCAGATCATCAAAGCATCATACCATAAAGATAAGTTGAAACCTAAAAGGATAAACATGTATTTGAAGTCATTTTTGCCCTTCTTAGTTTGGATGAAATTACTCGATAGAGAAACGATAAAAGCGGACGTGATTGCTGGAATAACTGGTGCTGTTATTGCTTTGCCACAAGGTATTGCCTTTTATTCATTTTTTTCTGAAGCCAATATTCAACTCGATTTTATCATCAACCATTTGAGTTCTTCCGAATGTAACGATAGTGAACATGGTGAAGTGGAGCAATTTATTAATCAGCAGGGAAATGAGTTATTACGGCGCCTCCTTCAAGGA
>PCTP01000012.1:0-12758 GCA_002770795.1 Gammaproteobacteria bacterium CG22_combo_CG10-13_8_21_14_all_40_8
GAAGCTTAGTATCGGTTGATGGCGGCTTGCTGCTATTCTTACTACGCAGATTCAACAGGGCTTTGAAACAACGGCTTTAGAAATTGTCCAGTGAAAGATTTTTTTATTTTAGCGACATCTTGGGGGGAGCCCGTAGCAATAATTTCCCCTCCTTTGCTACCACCTTCAGGCCCCAGATCAATGATCCAATCTGCCGTCTTGATCACATCTAAATTATGTTCAATCACTATCACGGTATTTCCATGATCGCGTAGGCGATGTAATACTTTCAGCAGTTGCGCTATATCGTGAAAATGTAAGCCTGTGGTCGGTTCATCTAAAATATACAAGGTGTTGCCTGTATCGCGTTTGGCTAACTCTTTAGATAATTTTACTCTCTGGGCCTCTCCTCCCGAAAGAGTGGTCGCAGACTGGCCCAAAGTAATATATCCCAATCCGACATCCAATAGGGTTTGTAAGCGGCGTTTGATGGCTGGAATGTTTTGAAAAAACTCAGTTGCTTCTTCAACGGTCATATTAAGGACTTGTTGGATGGTTTTTCCCTTGTAATGAATATCCAAAGTTTCGCGATTATACCTAGCCCCCTTACAGAGATCACAAACTACATAGACATCAGGTAAGAAATGCATCTCTACCTTAATGAGTCCGTCTCCTTGGCAGGTTTCACAGCGTCCACCTTTGACATTAAAACTAAAACGACCGGGTTTATAGCCACGAGACCTGGCTTCTGGTGTCGCGGAAAATAGTTCGCGGATGGGGGTGAAAATTTGTGTATAGGTTGCTGGATTTGAACGAGGCGTTCTTCCTATAGGGCTTTGGTTGATATCAATACATTTATCAAAATGCCCTAAGCCTTCGATAGCTTGGCATTTGCCATAAGAACCCAAATGTGCACCATTGAGCGTATGGGCTGCCATGGGGAACAAGGTATGATTGATTAAGGTGGATTTACCCGAACCCGAAACACCCGTAATGCAGGTGAATAAACCCACAGGAATTTCAGCGGTGACATGAGAGAGATTATTGGCGCTGGCGTCAATGATGCGTAATAGCTTGTTGGGATCTGGTTGATGGCGTTTTTCAGGGATCTCAATACGCAGTTTTCGGGATAAATACTGACCAGTCATGGATTTTTTTGATTTTAAGATTTTGGAAAAATCACCTTCAGCCACAATTTCTCCGCCATGAATACCGGCACCAGGGCCAATATCAATAATATGATCGGCCATTCTCATGGCATCTTCATCATGTTCGACCACAATCACGGTATTGCCCATATCGCGGAGCCTGATCAAAGTTTTGAGGAGTCTTTCATTATCTCGTTGGTGTAGGCCAATAGAGGGTTCATCTAATACATACATTACGCCCACTAATCCAGCGCCAATTTGACTGGCTAAGCGTATGCGTTGTGCTTCGCCACCTGATAAGGTATCAGCGCTACGATTGAGGGTGAGATATTCCAACCCCACATTCACTAAAAAGCCCAAACGTTCATTGGTTTCTTTAAGGATTTTGGCGGCAATGGCTGCTTTATTGCCATCTAATTCGGCATGGGATAAGAACTCTAAACAATGTTCTATAGAGAATTGTGTCAGCTCAGGTAAGCTTTTATTTTGAATAAACACATTTCTGGCATGGATGTTCAATCTTGAACCATCGCATTCTGGACAAGGTTGTTTCATAAAGAGTTGAGCCAGTTCATCACGCACGGTGGGGGAATCTGTCTCCTTATAGCGCCTTTCAAAATTTGGAATGACGCCTTCAAAGGGATGGTTTTTGACGATTGAACTACCGCGATCATTATTATAACTAAAAGCAATGCTTTCTTTGCCTGTCCCATAGAGAATCTTGTTTTGGGTCGATTTTGGCAGTGAGTCCCAACTTTGTTTTAGATCAAATTGAAAATGTTTGGCAAGGCTTTTTAACATGGCCATGTAGAAAATATTGTTTTTATTCCAGCCCTTAATCGCACCGTCCAAAAGGGATCTTTGTGGTTCAAGGAGCACTCGTGATTCATCAATAAATTGAGTAACCCCCAAACCATCGCAACTTGGACAGGCACCAGCAGGATTATTAAATGAGAATATACGCGGTTCCATTTCGGGAATACTCTGATTGCATTCTGGACAGGCATAAAGTGCTGAAAACACCATATCCACATCAGAATCAGCATCGAGAGAAATCACTTTAACCAAGCCTTCTGAAAGCTGCAAGGTGGTTTCAAGGGATTCTGCAAGACGTACATCAATACCCGATCGGACCTTAATACGGTCAACGACCACTTCAATGGAATGTTTGACTTTGGCATCCAAAATGGGGATATTATCCAGCTCCATTAGAACGCCATTTAAACGTATTCTCACATAACCTTGGCCGCGTAATTTTTCAAAAAGATCTTTGTATTCACCTTTGCGGCCACGCACTAGCGGGGCCAAAATGGCGAGTTTGCGGCCCTCTTTGAGTGTTAAAATCTGATCTACCATCTGACTCACACTTTGTGCGATGAGTGGTAAATGATGAGTGGGGCAGCGAGGTTCGCCTGCTCTGGCAAACAGCAATCTCAAATAATCATAAATCTCAGTGACGGTGCCGACGGTTGAACGCGGGTTGTGCGAGGTGGATTTTTGTTCAATGGAAATCGCTGGTGAAAGTCCTTCAATATGATCAATATCGGGTTTTTCCATCAAAGATAAAAATTGTCTTGCATAAGAAGAAAGAGATTCCACGTAGCGACGTTGCCCTTCAGCATAGAGAGTATCGAATGCAAGTGAGGACTTACCACTGCCTGATAGCCCTGTTATCACAACAAGCTTGTCTCTAGGTATATTCACCGACAGATTTTTTAAATTGTGTGTTCTGGCACCGCGAATGCGTATTTCGTTCATAAAAAGAGATCTCTGTGAAGGATTTGAGCCTATTGGCCCCGCTTATTGTCTGAGGATTTAAGTGAGATATCAAGCCTGTTCTGTAGAGCCCACAAATGTAGGGGGGGAAAATATTTGTGGTACAACAAGCCATTTGACAATGGTATACTGCTTCCTTGAAGTATAGATCCAGATATGACTAATCTAATGCACGAAAAAAATTTCACAGCAACAGAAAAAAAAACTGCTATCTCTCTAGCAATGGTTTATGGTTTACGAATGTTTGGATTGTTTTTGGTTTTACCGGTACTTGCGGTGTATGCCGTCGATTATCCAGGGTATAGCCAAGCCGCCGTCGGATTAGCCATTGGTATTTATGGGCTAACCCAATCTGTGTTTCAAATTCCCCTTGGTTTTGCTTCCGACAGATTGGGCAGAAAGCCTGTGATTATCGGTGGGTTGTTATTGTTTGTGTTAGGGAGTTGGATAGCCTCCTCTGCCACCAGCATGAATGGACTCATCTTAGGTCGAGCCATACAGGGTTGTGGCGCCATTGCATCTGCGTTAATGGCTCTCGCTGCAGACATTTCCCGTGAAGAAAAATGCTCACAGGTGATGGCTATTCTAGGCATGAGCATTGGCGTTTCTTTTGTGCTTGCTTTAGTGGCTGGCCCATTCTTGGCAAGTCATTATCAACTATCGGGTTTGTTTTTGATCACCGGTGTCTTAGCCATTTTTGCCATTTTTGTGGTGCTGTTCGTTGTTCCTAATATCAAACAGCATGTGCATCAGCGTGATGTGCTGCCTGCATTGGATGAATTCAAGAAAATATTAAGTAATTGGCAATTAGTTCGTCTGGACTTTGGCATATTTACCTTACATTTTTTATTATCCGCAAGCTTTGTTCAGATCCCTTTATTGCTGGCAAATTCTGGCGTTGCTAAAGAGCATCAATCTTGGGTTTATCTACCAGTAATGGTCGTTTCTTTTTTGGCGATGCTTCCCGGTATTATTGTGGCGGAAAAGAAAAAGAAGCACACCAAAGTGATGTTAGCGGCCTTATTATTTGTCTTTTTAGCACAATTCACATGGTTTTTTGCACAGTCCAAACTTTGGGTGATTGCGGGACTTTTCTGTTTTTTTGTGGGATTCAATATATTGGAGGCTATGTTGCCCTCTATGATTTCCCGTTTTTCGCCTGTTGCAGGTAAAGGAACGGCAATGGGCGTGTATTCTACCAGCCAATTTATGGGCTCTTTCTTGGGGGGAACCTCCGCAGGATTCTTAGGCAGTTATTTTGGTGGACACAGTATTTTTATCGCGGGCATGGGGATTGTACTTTTTTGGATGTGGTTCCATTCTGGGCAGAAAAATCCACCTCAGATGGCAAATTTAAGTATCGAACTCAGTGATAATCAGCCTGTACAATCACAACAAATAAACCATTTGCTCAGTCAAATGGGGATTTGTGAGGCTTTACATGTACCTGATGAAAATAGGCTTTATCTACGATATGATTCGGGTCAGATCGATGCCTCAAAAGCGATGGAATATTTAAAAAACGATTTTCAATTAGCAACAAACAATAATTAATTGCAACTCTTTCTATATTTTAAGATAGAATAGGCATAGTTTAATCAATAGATATCACTCTGATAACAGCGCGAACTGATTATCAGAGAGGATGAGTAAGACAATAAGATAATCTTTGGAGGCGAAAATGGCTGGTGTTAATAAAGTAATACTCATTGGAAATTTAGGTAAAGATCCTGAAGTGCGCTACATGCCGAATGGTACAGCCGTTGCAAATATCACCTTGGCCACCAGTGAATCCTGGAAAGATAAGCAAACCGGCGAAAATAAAGAAATCACGGAATGGCATCGAGTGACCTTTTTCAGACGTTTAGCTGAAATTGCTGGCGAATACTTGAGAAAAGGTTCCAAAGTCTATGTGGAAGGAAAATTACAAACCAGAAAATGGACAGATCAGGCAGGTGTCGATCGTTATTCAACAGATATTATTGCTGATCAATTACAAATGTTAGATAGCAAAGGTGGCGCATCCTCTTCTGCTAATTCACCCCAGCAAAATGCTTATCAACCGAATAATTCCCAGCAATCAAACTATTCCAAGCCAGCGAATTCGGCGCCTCAGCAACAACCCTATAACCAGCAGGGTAACTCTTTCCCACAAGATACCTCACAAAACAATATGGATGATGGTTTCTTAGATGAAGATATACCTTTTTAATTTGTAGAATAGATAGCAAACGATGAAATCAAGCCACTGTAAATAGTGGCTTTTTTTTGTTAAGTAAGAGTATAAATTAATATTTTTGTGAGCTAGATAACGTAAAATTGTAACAAATAGGGATATGATGGATAACTCTAGGTTAAAATAAGCATCAAATAATATGCTCATAGCTTATTGCGAAGTTAGAGTACGTTTAACCGATAAAATTTTGCAAAAGCGAGAAAACAGTGAAATTCTACCCATTTAGTCTAGTTTTGATCTTTTGTTGTGTATTTTCTTGGGGTACAGCGCTGAGCGCTGAGCCAAAGTCTGCACCCAGTGATCCCAGAGGTAACTTGACCCAACAAAGTGATGAGATCAAAGAGCAGCTCATCCAGTTAAATCGAGACTTATTCTTATTGGAGGAAGATTTATTACAACCTGCATCCACTCGTGTCGCTGTCTATCTTTCCATGGACGATGGTAGCTTATTTGATTTGGAAAGCATTAAACTGAAAATAGATAACAAGTTTGTCAGCAGTTTTTTGTACACAGATAAAGATTTACAATCGTTAAAACGAGGAGCGATTCAGCCTTTATTTCAAGGAAATTTTGCATCGGGAGAACATGAAGTTGTGGTATTTGTGACAGGAGTTGGTCCACACCAAAGAGCCTATAAAAAAGCAGTAAATCTTAAATTCAATAAAGAACAGGGTGAGAAGGCCTTAAAGATTCAATTAGTGGATGATGTTACATCACAACAACCGCAATTATCGATTAAAACTTGGAACTAATTATTTAAATGAAAGTTTTAATGCTATTAATGTTTTGTTGTTTTCCTATGCCAATATTGGCTGCGCAAAAAGACGCGAGCATTGATCCGGCAGTTAACCCCAATAACACATCCATTTCTTCGGTTAAAACCATTGAAAACCTACATTGGGGGGAGGTGCTATTTTATGCCTTTAAAGATGAAAAATATCAGGCCCTTATTCATTTAGAAGCCAGAGCAAAACAAAACAACTTACAACCTCATCAACAGCAAGCCCAAATATTTGCAGCTGCATTATTATTAGATCTTGGTTTGCCAAGCGTGGCGGAAAAACGCATACAACAGATCCCACCTTTATTGTTATCGAATGCACTTCATTCACAATTAGCCTTGGCAATGGCACGAGTCTTTTTTGCTCATCAAGATTATAGTGCTGCGAAATCCTGGTTGAATCAAGCGAAGGACAGCGAATTAAATTTTTCTGATCGACAAATCAAGGGGCTTCTACAAGCCAAGCTCTATTTTAATAAAGCTCAATATTATCAAGCAGCTGAGTTGTTAACTAAAATTCATGATAAGGGTAATCTACGCCATTATGCCGAATATAATAATGGATTAACCCTGCTTTATTTCAACGATAAAAAATCTCATATTGAAGGTAAGCAACTGTTACAGAAAGTGGCCGATCTAGAACCCGATGATCAAGAGCAATATGCCTTAAAAGATCAAGCTAAGTTAGCATTGGGTTTGGAGGCATTGAAGCGGGGAGAAGCCTTTGAAGCCAGAGAACATTTATTAGGTATACGACAACAAGGTTTAGTGAGTAACGATGCGATCTTGGCATTGGGCTGGAGTTTTTCAGAAGCAAAATTCTATGAAAAAGCGTTGGGTTATTGGGATATTTTATTTAAACAGGATGATATCCTCGATCCAAGAATTCAGGAGTCTTGGCTGGCTGTGCCTTACGCACATCAACAGCTTGGTGACTTACAAGGCGCAATGGATGGCTATCTTGACGCAAGATCAAAGCAACAACAGGCACAGAAATTATTGCAACAGAAGTTGCAGCAACAAGATTGGCGAGAGTTATTAGTGCAGTCGCCAAAAGAAGGCACCAGTAGTTTCCAACAACAACTCATGGCTAATCCTAATTTTTATAACTGGTGGCAGCGTTGGCAAGATATTCATCATTGGCAACAACGTTTAGATCGACTCGCGCAATCTATTCCAACTTTAAACATGATGCTTGAAAATAACAAGGTTCAATATTTGGAGAAGTTAAAGAAGGTTGAAATATTTCTACAGGAAAATTCTCCACAGGATTTTCAACAAAAATATCAAGACTTGAATAACTTGTTCCAACAGCAAAAAGTATTGGAAATTGCGGATAAAATATTACCAGAGCAGCAAAGCAAGTTATGGCATAAAATATTAGAAACAAAATCCTTTATAGATAACCATCCAGATGACGTAAACCAAGATCAAAAACAAAAATTTAAATTACTGCAAGGAATTTTTAAATGGAAAATACAAAGGCAGCAACAAGAAAATTTGTGGCTGTCAGATAACAGTTTAATGCATTTAAAAATCCAGTTAGATCAATTTAATCAAACTACGCAACAAGTAAATAAAACAGTCATTAATACACAAAATAATCCTTATCAAATTCAGCAGCTAGAAATAGAAAAATTACACAATCAATTGCTGCAACTTTCTCAAAAGATTCAAACTTTAAAATCTGCACTTGAAGAGCAAATGGAGAAAGAATATCTAGGTATCATTGACGAGAAAATACTGGCATTAACACAACTTGGTAAGCAAGCTGATTTAGCTATTGCTCGATTAACTTTTTCATCAGTGAATACGAATAGCAAAGATTTTAAAAAAAGTGAAATGAAAATAAGTGAGGGCGAAAATGAATAGCGCCTTCAAAATCTTGTGTATTCTCTGCATATTACAAGTGGTGGGTTGCGCTCAGAAACCCGTTGAAAAAACGCCTGCTTTATCAGAAGCTAGTTTACAGGATTTGGCATTCACACCAAACGTGTTACCTTCCACGCGACTCCCTCAACCCAGTTTAGAGACTGCCAAATCCAATTATTTAAGGTTACTCGCTGAAAACAAAAAAGAGCAAGTACAAGTCGAGTCTTTACAACGATTGGCCGAAATAGAGGCAATGCAAGCAGAAGTTGCATTGGATGATAATGAACCTCAAGTGATGCAAAGTCATTTGCAGCAGTCGGCACAGTATTATCAAATCATACTTGAGAAATACTCACAAGGGGTTGAGCAGGATAAAGTGCGCTATCAACTTGCCAGAATCATGGACTTACAGGGAGAGAAAACCTCCTCATTGCAACTGCTGCAACAGTTGAATCAGCTTAAGAGCGAAAATATGGAGCAGCTAGAAGCGCAGTTTCGTTTGGCTGAAAATGCCTTTAGCAAGAAAAACTATCCTGATGCGCTTAAGCTCTATAGCAAAGTGTTAGCACATCCCAATGACCCAGAAAAACGGCTGTTCAATAATTTTTTTCAAACAGCCTTATTTAAAAGAGGTTGGACCTATTTTAAACGACAAAATTATGCGCAAGCTTTAGATGATTTTATGCATTTGATGGATGAACTCGATTCATTCGCTTTACAGAGAAATCAAGTTCAGCAAAATTTACTTAGTGAAACTATTAGAGTGAGTGCCTTAACAGTTTCATACATAGAAGGCGCTAAAACATTATCTGATTATTTTTTCAAACATGAGCATAGAACCTATGAGTCAGAAGTGTATCAAGGTTTAGCCGATCTGTATTTATCACAAAAAAGAATTCAAGACTCGGCCAATACTTACTTCACATTTATAAGCTTCAATCCACAGCATTTACTAGCTCCAGATTTTGAACATAAGGGTATAGCAATTTTAGCAAACTCAAACTTTTTGGATTTGGAATTGATTGCTAAACAACAATTTGTAGAGCATTATGCAACAGGCGCAAAATATTGGATAGAAACGGGACGAGTTCGCGATGAAAAGGTCTCAAAATGGCTTTATGATAATCTCAGCGATCTAATGAGTTACTATCATGCCTTGGCTCAAAAAAATAAAAAATCTGAGGATTATTTATTCGCTGCTAAATGGTATCGAATTTTTATTATGAGCTTCCCAGAGCATAAAACAGTCTTAGATAAACGTTGGCTGTTGGCTGAAATTTTAAACGATGCTGGAGCTATTTTGCAATCTTTAGATCAATATTTTATTTTAGCCTATCAAGAAAATTCTTTGAGCCTAGAGCAACAGCAAAAAGCAGGTTATCGTGTGGTTTTAGCGAGACAGTATTTATTGCAAAATGAAAAAAATGATCAAGTTAAATATGAATTAAAAAATGCAAAAAAACAAAAAAACAGAAAAATAAATACTCCTCCAGAAATTGTTAAATTGAGAGCTGATCTTATCAATGATGCTATAAAGTATGTTGATAAATTTAGCGGTTTTCCCTTAGTGCCTGAAGTTCTAGCGCAAACGATTGAACTTGAGCTTGAGATTGATGCTATTGCCAAAGCGGTGCAATTTTCTCATCAATTACTCAGCACTGCACACGCACAACCACTGGCATTGAAACGTGCACGTGAAGTTATCGCGAATGGTGAATTTGATTTGGGCCATTTTGCAAAAGCTGAAGTTGCTTTGAATCAAATTATTAGCAAAGATAGTTATCCTGCTGATCGGTTGAATATTTTACATGAGCGCAGAGCAAAATCTATTTATAAACAAGCTGAAATAGCGAAACTAAATCGACAACCACAAAAAGCTGTAGATCATTTTTTGCGCTTGGGTGAGGTTGAACCCACTTCAAAAATTCGCGCTCATGCAGAATTCGATGCCTCAAATATTCTCTTGGAACAGCAGGATTACTCTCAGGCTATCCAGGTTTTAAAGCCATTTGTGAAAAGATTTCCCAACAGTCCACTCACTTCAAATATTCCTGCCAAACTTATTGTTGCCTACGAGGCAACCGAGGATTGGCGTGGCGCTGCCAAACAATATTTACTGCTGGCAAATCGAGAAAGTGACGATAAAGAGTCTGCTCGTAGCGCTCTATGGCAAGCTGCAACTAGCTTTGATAAGCTCAATACACAGGAAGATAAAAACCAATCCATCAATCTTTGGAAGCGTTATATCAATCAATATCCCACTCCCATTGATTTCGCTTTGGAAGCCAGAAATAATCTGGTCACGAACTATGGTGAATTAAATATTAAGTGGAAACAGGATTTTTGGCGTCGGAAAATTATTCAGGAAGTTGATCATCATCAATTACAAGATCTGCGTTCAAAAACTCTTGCAGCCAATGCTTTGGATAGTTTAGCCAATGATGCATTTGAAAAATTTAAACAAATAAAACTCAACCAACCCTTAGCCAAATCACTGAAGAATAAACGTAAACATCTTAAGCTGAGTTTACAACAATTCTCCAAACTCATTGATTATAAAATTCAGTCTTTTGCAACAGAAGCCGGATTCAAAATGGGGGATGCTTATCGTTTATTAGCGGACTCTATTTTTCATTCAGAAAGACCCAAAGGCATGAGTGATTTAGAAAAGGAAGAATACGATACCTTATTAGAAGAAAAAGTATTCCCATTTGAAGATGAGGCGATTGTGGCTTTTGAGTCCAATGCTTCACTGACTCAACAGGGAATTTGGGATACATGGATTGAAAAAAGCTTGCAACAGTTAAATAAACTACTCCCGGTGAGATATAACAAACCTGAGGTGATAGATGACTACATTAAAAATCCTTAGACTGATTATTTCTCTCTTTATGCTGACGCTACTAGCCTCATGTAGCCTCATAACAACCAACAAAGATGATTCTACTCGTACAAAAACTGAAGTGAAAACTGCTGAACCATTGGATAGTGAAACGCCAGTTGCTGTGGAAAAAATCAACTGGCCAGCAGCAGCGCTGGAGCAGTTTCTTCAGGGAAATGAACTGAGAAGCCGTGATGCAAAGATGGCCATACAGCATTTCCAGCGAGCGATTGATATAGCACCAACCATGGGATCCGCCTACTATAATTTGATGCATTTATTATTGGATCAAAAGGACTATACGCAACTAGAGGAGTTGGATAAAATGCTTGAAAGCGCGCAACTCAAGTCAGCGCCTTTGTTCAATCTGTTGGCTGTTGCCCAAAGAGAGCAAGGTCACTTTCAACAGGCTGAAGCCTATTATATGAAAGCACTTTTAGCGGATCCAAACCATCTGGCTTCATTGGCGAATATGGCGATTTTACAGGATATTTACTTACGCCAATTAGCATTAGCAAAACATTATTATGAACAATACCAAACTCAGTTAGCCATTCAACAAAAAGAAGATAAGCGAGTTAAAAACTGGTTAATTGATCTACAGCAGCGGCTGAATAAAGAGCAAGCGAAATAGAGGATGAATTGAAAATGAAAATAACCATAAGTCTATTTATTATGCTAATTTGTCTCCAGAGCACGGCCCAAGCTGAAACGGTTCAGGTAAAAACTCAAGGCCTTATTGCAGAGAAAGCTACAGAGAAAGCTACAAAAACAGTTGAGGCAACACCAAGTGTTCCTAAATCAAAAGATAACAAAAAAAGTTTAAAAAACAACCGTAACAACATTCATTCTACTATGCTAGGCATGAGTGTGACGGGAAATAGTGAATCGCCAAGAATGTTAACCATTGTTCCATGGCGGAGTGCAGAAAAACAAAGTCAATCCGCCAATATTTCGCCTGTTTGGCAGCCTCACTTGGGATTATTAGATCCAGACTCCTATGGTCGAGAAGTGAGGCAGTTTTTAGACAATAAAAATAATTCGCATGAAAAGAATGCGAACTAGATATCAGATGAGCTAATAAGATTTCTTTATAATTCTAAAAAGTAATTTGTGAAAAGTAATTGATAAAAACGCGTGTTAGAACTATTACATTGAGATTTTTCAATAAATTTAGTGCTGACATAACTTAAGATATGATTAAAATTGAGGTTAAGTATGATCCCACAACTCCTAGCATCTGCCGCTGATTCATTAGCTACAGCAACGGTTTTAACGTCCTCGCCAGATGAAGGGATGTGGAATAACATTACTCGATTTATGCAGGAAGGTGGCACCTTTATGTATATTATCTTAATAGTATTTATCATTGGATTAGCTATTACCATTGAACGCTTTGTATTCTTAACTCGAGTGAAGTCTCGTAACAAAGTTGTTTGGCAACAGATTTTGCCGATGTTACAACAGGGCAATTTTGCTAAAGCGGAAGAAGTCACTCAATCAGCGAATGCTGATATTGGTCGAATTTTGGCCTATGGCATGGATCAATCAAACCAAGGAAAACGCCATGACGATATCGAATTAGCCATGGAAGAAGGTTTAATGGAAATTATTCCTCAATTGGAAAAAAGGACGCCTTATCTGGCTACATTTGCCAATATAGCGACTTTGCTCGGACTATTAGGCACCATTATGGGATTGATAAGTGCATTTACTGCTGTTGCTAATGTGGATCCTGCGGAGAAAGCGAATCTACTTTCTGCCAGTATTTCTGTCGCCATGAATACCACAGCATTTGGACTGATGGCCGCCATTCCTTTGTTATTGGCTTTTAGTTTTTTGCAAACCAAAACCACAGAAATTGTGGATAGTTTAGAAATGGTATCGGTTAAATTTATTAATCTGCTAAGAAAACGTCAGATCCAGCTTGAGAAAATGAAAAAAAACGCAGCCGCTAAATCTCAAGAAAAAGCCTAATTATGTTTTACAAACGTATCCGTCGCAGTAAAGCACTGCATACAGAATTGAACATCACTGCCTTTATGAATTTAATGGTGGTGTTGGTGCCATTTTTATTAATTACGG
>PCTP01000012.1:12766-14288 GCA_002770795.1 Gammaproteobacteria bacterium CG22_combo_CG10-13_8_21_14_all_40_8
TCTCAGGTTTCTATTTTAAAGCTCAATTTACCTGGTAGTAAAACCACAGAAGAAACGCCTAAAGATCCACCGATGCAATTGGAAGTAATTTTACGTTCGGATCGCCTAGTGTTAGCTGAGTCTCAAAGTGGCGTGATTGCTGAATATCCTTATACAGCGCTGCAATCAAATTTTTCTGTACCAGACTCTTCTGTACAAGACTTAGCATCAACCCCTGTAGCAGATCAGAATAATGCTGTCGATCAAACAGATTCAGATCCTATAGCTTATAATGCCTTCAATGCGCTGAATTTAAAGTTACAGCAACTGAAAGCACGCGCTAACGAAGCCACCACTATTAGTATTTTAGCGGAGCCAGATACTCCGTATGATCTGATTATTCAAACCATGGATGCTGTTCGGTTAATTCCACCTGCTGTTGGTTCGGAGGAATTATCCGGTGAATTATTCCCTGATGTCTCTCTTGGCAGTGCGCCTATGGATGATGTTTCTGGTGCTGCATCTGCTGCAACCAACCCATCTGAACAGGGAAGCGCGCCATGAAAAAATCAATGCGTGCAGTGCGCATGGAACGCCACCACAAAAGAAACTCAGGGGCCTCGCTCAGTTTAGTCTCTTTAATGGATATATTTACCATTTTGGTATTTTTTCTATTGGTGAATTCATCTGGTGTTCAACAATTACCTAGTTCTAAATCAGTCAAATTACCGGAGTCACAGTCACAAGAATTACCCCGAGAAAATCTGATTATTATGGTGAGTGCGACAGATATTTTAGTTCAAGGACAAAAGGTGGCTGATGTTGCTGAAGTGATGCAATCATCTGAAACTCAAATTGAAGCACTAAAGAAAAATTTAATGCTTCAGTCAGCTAAACTCTGGGATCAAAAGCAATTGACCACAGACGAAGGTGCAGAGATTACCCTTCTTGCCGATAAAAAGATCCCTTATGCATTGTTGCGTAAGATCATGCATACGCTGACAGATACCCCTTTTAAGAAGATTTCATTGGCGGTGAATAAAAAAACCAAGGAGAAGCATCCATGAGATGGTTGGTCATTGAACCACAACTTCCTTGGGATGCTGATGGTTCACAACAAAAAAATTATTGGTTATTATTATTCAGTTTACTGGGTTTCGGTACTATTTTTTCTTGGATGGTTTCTCAAGCCGTTCTTCCAGAGAAAACACTCAGAACTAAAGCAGAAATCTCAGAACGTTTTGTTAAATTAGTTTTAGAACAAAAAAAGAAAATCGTCACGCCTTCACCACCAAAGCCACAAGAAATGAAGAAAGTGTCGGAGAAAAAAACTGAAAAAGTTAAACCCAAAGAAGTTGAAAAAGAGCTAAAACCTGTTATTAAAAAAAATAAAAAAGTGATTGAAATTACACCTAAAGGAAACCGCAAAGATGCTATTGAAAAAGCCAAACAACATCTAGCGGTATTTGATGCATTGGCAGATCTCAGAGAATCCACGGCGAGCCAAAAAATATTAGATCAAAAAAATCTTAGCCAAAATGTG
>PCTP01000012.1:14303-14654 GCA_002770795.1 Gammaproteobacteria bacterium CG22_combo_CG10-13_8_21_14_all_40_8
TTTAATAATCAGGCAAAAGCCAGTAGTGGTGGTGTCAATCTGACCAAAGCCAGTCATAATATTGGAGGGCTTGGGCTTGAAGGGGATGGAAGTCGTCAGGTGTCCAGTAATTTAGCGCAGAAGATGACGCAACAGATTACCGGTGCTAGAGCCAATGGCAAAGCTCTAAGACCCTCAGATAATATTGAAAAGTTCATGGATAATAATAAGAGCTCATTTTTTACGCTCTATAATCGTGCTTTAAGAAAACAACCGGATATGCAAGGCGATGTAATTTTCAGGATCACTATTCAGCCGAATGGAACTGTTTCTGATGTGGTGATTGTTTCAAGCCAATTAAATAATCCTGAG
>PCTP01000012.1:14671-18815 GCA_002770795.1 Gammaproteobacteria bacterium CG22_combo_CG10-13_8_21_14_all_40_8
GACCAAAATTCGAACCATCCAATTTGGAGCGATGAATGTTGAAACATGGCATGATAATTATAGAATTAGTTTCATCCCCACCTGAGGACGTAAAAATCCGTAAAACACTTTCATTAGAATTCATATTCAGTGTACTGGTGCTGATGTTTGTGATGAGTACCAATGTATCTGCGCAATGGTTTGATCATAGTTTTGCAGTCATGGGAACAGAGGTTAGAATCAGATTTTGGTTGGAAGATCCCGCTCAAGGTGACATTGCGCAACAAGCGGTTGTCGATGAGATGCAGCGCATTGATAATACCATGAGTCCCTATATTGAAAGCTCCCTGCTTTATCAGATTAATCAGCAAGCGGCACTCAAACCTTTTAAATTGAGTCGCGAGCTTTATCAGCTGATCGAAAAATCTATAGAGATTTCTCATTTAACTCAAGGCGTTTTCGACATCACTTTTTCAAGCGTCGGTTATATGTATGACTATCGGTTAAAACAAAAACCCACAGCGCAACAGCTCAAAAATAATCTTTCATTAATCAATTATCATTTGATTGAATTAGATCCTGAAACACACAGTATTTTTTTAAAAAAGAAAGGTGTGCGTATTGATTTAGGTGGGATAGCAAAAGGCTATGCTGTGGACAATTGTATTTCAATACTCAAAAGATTTGGCGCAAAAGATGCCTCAGTTACTGCTGGTGGTGATACCTTTGTTTTAGGTGATAACCAAGGAAAATTGTGGCGAGTAGGGATAAAACATCCGCGAGCCGAATCCAAGCTGGTCACTGTATTACCTTTGGAAAATAGCGCCATATCTACCTCGGGCGATTATGAGCGTTTCTTTATTGAGAATGGCAAACGCTATCATCATATTCTCAATCCCAAAACAGGTAAATCAGCCTCTGAAGTTCAGTCTGTCACTATTCTTGCTGATACCAGTACCTTTGCGGATGCATTGTCTACCAGTGTTTTTATTTTAGGTGTGCAAAAAGGTTTGGCATTAGCGGATTCTCTACCACAGGTTTCTGCCATTATCGTGGATAAAAATGGCAAGATATTTTATTCATCTGATTTGGTGGATCCCCAATAATGTTATTTGCTGAATTCGTATAATAAGTGCATAGCCTTTGTATGTCGCTAGATACAAGCATTTGAGTTACAAAATCAAGATTCAAGTGTAAAGTAGATAGCGACAAAACCAACCTACAGAGGCCAATATGACCTATAAACACCTGAATCTTGAAGAAAGGCATTATATCCAAATATCGCTGAAAGATAAAATGAATCAAACCGATATTGCGAAATCTCTTAATCGGTCACAGTCATCAATATCAAGAGAAATCGCACGGAATAAAGGGCAAAGAGGATACCGCTATCAACAAGCCGATAACCGTGCCAAAAGCCGACATCAAGAGAAAGAAAAAGCCATAAAACTCACACCAGAAAAAAAGGCTAAAATTGATCACTATCTCAAAGAGGACTGGAGTCCTGAGCAGATCTGTGGCTGGTTCAAAAAAGAAGCAGAAATAGACTTGCACCACGAAACAATCTATCGCTATATTTTAGATGACAAGCAATCAGGGGGCGTGTTGTACAAACATTTACGTCATCAGAATAAAACTTATCGAAAACGCTACGGCTCGGCTCACAATCGAAGTAGTAACGGCATACGGGATAGAGTGGATATTGAACAAAGGCCTGCAGAGGCGAATAATAGAACGCGAGTTGGCGACTGGGAAGGAGATACCATCATCGGCAAAAACCACAAAGGTGCTATTGTTACACTAGACGAGAGAGTCTCAAAATTACGCTTAGCTATGCCAACTGGAGGTAAAAAAGCGGATAAAGTGAGGGATGCCATTATAAAATTATTTGAGCCGCTAAAGGGCTTTGTATTGACGCTTACATTGGATAATGGAAAAGAATTTGCTTATCACTCTGAAGTGGCTGACAAGCTCGATT
Source organism: Gammaproteobacteria bacterium CG22_combo_CG10-13_8_21_14_all_40_8 (assembly GCA_002770795.1). Classification (GTDB taxonomy): domain Bacteria; phylum Pseudomonadota; class Gammaproteobacteria; order Enterobacterales; genus 21-14-all-40-8. Next base: position 16,629 of record PCTP01000012.1, read on the forward strand.
GTGCGACTTATTTTGCAAAACCCTATCACTCATGGGAACGTGGACAGAATGAGAATTCTAATGGTTTATTAAGGCAGTATTTCCCGAAATCCATGGAACTAATGGATGTGACGAAGCAAAGTGTTTTTGAAGCTGTTCACAAGCTTAATAGTCGCCCCAGGAAATGTTTGGGATATAAAACACCCTATGAAGTTTTCGAAGAACTTACAGGGATCAGTAAAAAAGATTTAGCGGTTATGCACTTATGAGTAGAATTCAGGTTTCCCAATCTACAGCCGCTACAGTTCTTATTATTCCTTGTGCTTGCTTAGGTTAGACAATCTGGGGTAGATTGTCTAAAAAATAAATGGGTGTCCAAAGATGCGTAATCAGTCAGCAATGATAATCCGTTTTCTGAGTTAGTCTTTCGAACCATAAAGTACCGACCAGAATATCCCGAAAAATGTTTTGCTGATTTAAGTGCTGCTCGTGATTGGGTTAAAGGATTTGTTCAATGGTATAACTTTGAGCACTGTCATAGCGGGATCAAATTTGTTACACCAACACAACGGCATAATGGTGAGGATGTTGAAATATTAGCCAAACGAAAACAAGTGTACCAACAAGCTAAATCATAAAACCCTAACCGTTGGTCAGGTGAAATCAGAAACTGGGATAAGATAAAAGAAGTTCATCTTAATCCAGAAAAGTGTAAATCAGAGATTATAGAAAATAAGGTGGCATAAATTTTAACTTGAGGCGACAACTAGTACCTAAACACAAAGAAAATGATCGTTTGAAATTCATTCAATTGAAGGCAAAGCATCAACTGGGATCATAAGCTCAATACTACGTGCTGCTCTGGGTTTCTTTCGGATCAGGCCTTTGGCTTCCAGTGTTTTTATCATCTGATTGACGGTCGGCGGTGTGACTTTAAAATAACTTTGCATATCCGTATGTGCCGGGGCGATACCATTTAGTTTGGTATAGAAGTATATATAGGCCAAATACTGGCCTTGTTTGGCAGTAAATGAAAAATTTTGTTCTCTAGGGTTCGACATACTCACCTTTTTATGATCAATTATGACAGTTATCAATAACTGAGATTGTGTCATGAATATTAAGAACGTTGTAGATCTGAGTAAAGAAGAAAAACAAGAGCTGGTCACATTAACCTCCAAAGGCAAGGCATCCGCAAGACAACTGAAAAGAGCCAATATTTTGCTCATGTCTGACAATGGAAAACAAACCCAAGAGATCGCAGAGTCATTAAGTGTTAGTACATCCACCATATACCGAACCAAAAAGAAGTTTGTCGATTATGGCCTTGAGGAAGCACTGAATGAGGGGAAGCGACCTGATTTTCCGAGAAAACTGGATGCCAATCAGGAGGCATTACTCATTTCATTAGCCTGCACTAAACCGCCAAAAGGTTGTGCTCGCTGGACATTGAGCTTAATTGCCGATCAGTTTGTGTCATTAAGTGACGTTGAGCCAGTATCAGTAGAAACCATTCGCCGCCGATTTAAAGAAAATGATTTAAAGCCCTGGCAAAGAAAAATGTGGTGCGTGGGAAAAATGAATACTGATTATGTGGCTCAAATGGAGCATATTCTCGATTTGTATGCCAAACCAGCAAATGATGCAGAACCAGTCGTTAATTTTGATGAGGCAATGAAGCAACTGGTTGCGGATATTACCCCACCGACAAGAGCCAAACCCGGACAGGCAGAGCGGCAGGATTATGAATACAAACGCGTAAGCGTCGCCAATATTTTTATGTTCTTTGATCGCCATAGAGGCTGGAGAAAAAGCAAGGCAACTATCAGTAAAAAAGCCATAGACTTCGCTCAATGCATGAAAGAGCTAGTCGATGAGCATTATCCTGATGCACATAAGATCCATGTGGTAATGGATAATTACGGAACACATAAGCCTGGCTCTCTGTATAAAGCGTTTAAGCCTGAAGAAGCGCTGCGTATTTTAAAGCGGCTGGAGTTTCACTTCACACCTAAACACGCCAGCTGGCTCAATATGGTGGAAATAGAAATAGGTAATATGAACCAACAATGCCTTGACCGCAGAATTGCTGATTGGGAGACCCTGCATCAAGAATTGAATGCCTGGGAAACCAAACGAAATGATGCTGGAGCATCCATCAACTGGATGTTTAATGTCGATGGCGCTCGCGAAAAGCTGACCAAAGCT
>PCTP01000194.1 GCA_002770795.1 Gammaproteobacteria bacterium CG22_combo_CG10-13_8_21_14_all_40_8
TATGAAAATCCTTGTTGCCGTTAAACGAGTGATCGATGCCAACGTGAAAGTTCGCGTTAAGGCTGATAATAGTGGCGTCGAAACCGCTAATGTTAAATTGTCTATGAATCCATTTTGCGAAATTGCAGTGGAAGAGGCCGTTAGATTGAAAGAAAAGGGTGTTGCGACGGAAGTAATTGCCGTGTCTATTGGAAATACTCAGTCTCAAGAGACATTAAGAACAGCAATGGCTTTAGGTGCAGATCGAGGTATTTTGGTTGAGACTGATCAAAACCTAGAATCTTTGGCAGTGGCTCAGGTTCTGAAAACCCTCGTCGAAGCAGAACAAGTGGATTTAGTTATTTTAGGTAAACAATCGATAGATTCTGATAATAACCAAACAGGTCAAATGTTAGCTGCCTTATTAGATTGGCCACAAGGCACTTTCGCTTCTAAAGTCGATGTAGCCGATGGTCATGTGACTGTGATGCGAGAAGTTGATGGTGGTTTAGAGACTATCAAACTTCAACTTCCAGCAGTGGTAACCACTGACTTACGTCTCAATGAGCCTCGTTTTGCTTCTTTGCCCAATATTATGAAGGCCAAACGAAAGCCATTAGACATTAAGCCCATTGCAGACACTGGTGTGGATATAACGCCACATTTAGAGATTTTGAGTGTAGCACCACCTGCGACTCGTCAAGCGGGTATTAAGGTTGAGTCAGTCGCACAATTGGTAGAGAAATTAAGAAACGAAGCGAAGGTGATCTAATGACTATTCTTGTAATTGCAGACCACGATAACCAACAGGTTGCACCCGCCACATTCAATGTTTTAGGTGCAGCTGCCAAATTAAATCAAGATGTTCATGTACTCGTGATGGGGCAGGGGGCAGAAAAAGTTGCAGAAACTCTTGGAGCTGCAGCTGGTGTTGCTAAAGTGTTATTGGTGAACAATGCGCTTTGTGCCCATCCAACCGCAGAACAAGTGTCAGCTCAGATCCTTTCTATTGCAGATCAGTACGATTACTTCTTGGTGGCTGCGACCACTTTTGGAAAGAATTTTATGCCAAGAGTAGCGGCTAAGTTAGGCGTTGCCCAGATTTCAGAAATTACTGAAGTTGTGGATGGTGAAACCTTTAAACGTCCAGTCTATGCAGGTAATGCGATTGCAACGGTTAAGAGCAGAGATGCTAAAAAGGCAATCACTGTACGTGCCACTGGATTTGATCCTTTGTCAGGAGAAGGTAATGCAGCGGTTGAAAGTTTGGATTTAGTGGCTGATTTAGCTAAATCAAGCTTTATTAGCCAAGAATTGACCAAATCAGAAAGACCAGAATTGACTTCTGCTAAGATCATTATTTCAGGCGGAAGAGGGATGCAGTCTGGAGATAATTTCCACTTGTTAGAAGCCATTGCTGATAAATTAGGTGCTGCAGTTGGAGCTTCTAGAGCAGCCGTTGATGCGGGATTTGTTCCTAATGATTATCAAGTGGGTCAAACGGGTAAAATTGTTGCGCCAGATCTTTATATTGCGGTAGGCATTTCGGGTGCTATCCAGCATCTAGCAGGAATGAAAGACTCTAAAGTCATTGTTGCTATTAACAAAGATGAAGAGGCACCTATTTTTTCTGTTGCAGATTACGGTTTAGTCATGGATCTATTTAAGGCTTTACCTGAACTCAACGAAGCTTTAGGTTAATTTCTTAGCCAAGCCCTTATTTTATTCACCAATAAGGGCTTAATTTTTAGCGCTTTCTGTCTGTTTTTTGCTCTTTGATGTGGATGCACATCGGATCTCTCTTGTTTTTTTCCCATATCCTCTTATTTTTTGATAGATTTACTTGATTAGTTGTTCGTTTTTATGCTCCCATTCAACTTGGGAAATATTGACAGTGAAATATAAAGAGAGACTATCAACTTTTTTATCTCAAATGTCACCCTTAAAAACGCTCACTAAAAATAATAAAATTGGGAACAATTATGGCAGCTCGTGGTTCTTTTGACTCTCGTTTAGGATTTATTTTGGCATCAGCGGGTTCCGCTGTGGGCTTGGGGAATATCTGGAAATTTCCCTTTGAAGTTGGTGCTGGCGGGGGGGCGGCTTTTGTATTTATCTATCTTATTTGCTGTTTTGTACTTTGCTACCCAGTGATGGTGGCAGAAATAGCTATTGGCCGAAAAACCCAAAAGAACGCTGTTGGCGCTTTTAAAGCGCTAGGTTTTAAAAATTGGTCTATTGTGGGTTATCTGGGCGTAATCTCTGGTCTGGTTATCCTGTCTTTTTATAATGTCGTAGCTGCTTGGGCTTTGGGTTACTTTGTTGAAATGGTCACGGGTAATTTCAGTGTCAGCACCGCATTTGGTGCTTTTACTTCTGATTGGTTAAAAATTTCAATTTACGCCATAGCCTTTATGGGAGGTACTGCTTGGGTAGTTTCCAAAGGTATTTCTGGAGGCATTGAAAGAGCCTCTAAAATATTAATGCCGCTTCTATTGATCATGGTGTTAGGTCTGGTTGCTTATGCACTGACATTACCTCATGCAATGGCGGGCTTAAAATTCTACCTGCAACCTGATTTTAGCAAAGTGACACCTAAGGTTGTTTATAACGCCTTGGGACAGGCATTTTTCTCCTTGTCTTTAGGCATGGGGGCTTTAATTACTTTTGGTAGCTATGTTGATCGTAAAACCAATATTGTGAGTGCTGCCGCCATCATTACCATTGCTGATGTGAGTGTCGCTGTATTGGCGGGCCTGATGATGTTTCCATTTGTATCTTACTTGAATGGGGGGGATGCGGAAGCCATTAAAAATGTATCTGGTGGTCCTGGTTTTATCTTTATTACCCTGCCTGGAATTTTTGAGTCATTAGGCCCTATTTTGGGTAGAATTATTGGCGGTGCTTTCTTTTTGCTACTGTCCTTTTCGGCCTTTACTTCCACGATTTCCCTTCTGGAAGTTCCAACGGCTTATGTGGTAGATGAGAAGAAGGTAGGAAGAACGAAAGCCACTATTTTAGTGGCCAGTTTTGTTTTCATCATCGGGATCCCCTCTC
>PCTP01000073.1:0-570 GCA_002770795.1 Gammaproteobacteria bacterium CG22_combo_CG10-13_8_21_14_all_40_8
CCTGCACCAACGAATTTAGAAGTTCCCCCACATTATTATATTTCTGATACGTTGATCCGTGTTGGTTCTGAGAAGGGAGAGGCATAATGAGCGAGCAACAAGGTAAAATTATGCAGTGGGTTGATAAGCGTTTCCCTGCAACTGAAACTTGGAATGCCCATATTGCCAAATATTACGCACCTAAAAACTTCAATTTCTGGTACTTTTTTGGCTCCTTAGCTATGTTGGTATTGGTTAATCAAATCTTAACCGGTATCTGGTTAACTATGAATTTTATGCCTTCTGCAGAGAGTGCATTCGATTCTGTTGAATATATTATGCGAGATGTGGATTGGGGTTGGTTATTAAGATATATGCATTCAACTGGTGCCTCCGCTTTCTTTGTGGTGATTTATTTGCATATGTTCCGTGGCCTTATGTACGGTTCTTATCGTAAACCCAGAGAGCTTGTTTGGATTTTTGGTATGATTATTTTCGTGTTGTTAATGGCGGAAGGCTTTATGGGATATTTGCTGCCTTGGGGACAAATGTCTTATTGGGGAGCACAGGTAATTATTAACCTGTTTGGCG
>PCTP01000073.1:602-853 GCA_002770795.1 Gammaproteobacteria bacterium CG22_combo_CG10-13_8_21_14_all_40_8
TTTGGGTATTTGGATCCGTGGGGATTATGTGGTTTCTGGTGTCACACTGAACCGCTTCTTCGCTTTACATGTGGTTGCTGTTCCTATGGCATTATTGATCATGGTGTTCCTACATTTGGTGGCTTTACATAAGGTTGGCTCTAATAACCCAGATGGCATTGAAATTAAAGAGACTAAAGATGAAAATGGTATTCCATTAGATGGTATTCCATTCCACCCTTATTACACCGTAAAAGATATTATGGGTGTGG
>PCTP01000073.1:896-3500 GCA_002770795.1 Gammaproteobacteria bacterium CG22_combo_CG10-13_8_21_14_all_40_8
AGAAATGGGTGGCTATTTCTTAGAAGGCCCTAATTTCTTAGCAGCAAATCCTTTACAAACACCTCCTCACATAGCACCAGTTTGGTACTTCACGCCTTTTTATACCATCTTAAGAGCAGTTCCTGATAAGATTGTTGGTGTGATTTTGATGGGTACGGCAATTGGTGTTTTATTTGTATTGCCTTGGCTTGATCGTTCACCGGTTAAATCTATTCGCTATAAAGGAATGTTGTATAAATCCATATTGACTTTATTTGTCATTGCTTTCTTTGGTTTAGGCTGGTTAGGAACACAGGTGCCTACTCCAACTAAAACCTTATGGAGTCAAATATTTGCCATTATCTATTTTGGTTTCTTCTTCTTGATGCCCGTCTATTCCAAAATGGATAAGACTAAGCCAGTTCCAGTGAGGGTGACACACTAATGAAAAAATTAATGCAAATTATTAGCTTATTAGTGGTGAGTGCAACGTTTAATCTTGCACAAGCTAATGAAGAAGGTGCTCATCTTGAAAAAGCGCATATTGATCCTTCGAATATGGCCTCTTTACAACATGGCGCCAAGCTGTATGTTAATTATTGCTTGGGTTGTCATTCGTTAAAATACCAACGCTATGGAAGATTAGCTGCAGATCTGAAAATACCACCTAAGGTTGTGATAGACAATTTGATGTTTACTGGGGACAAAATTGGCGAAACCATGTCGATTCATATGCCAGTAGAACAGGCTTCGAATTGGTTTGGTAAAGCACCCCCAGATTTATCCTTGATGGCTCGCGCTAAGGGTGTGGATTATCTCTATGCTTATCTGAAAGGGTTTTATAAGGATGATACTCGTCCATGGGGCGTTAACAATCTAGCCTTTAAAGACGTGGGTATGCCTCATGTATTAGAGCCTTTACAAGGGATCTACGCAAAGGGTGAAGATGGACATATGGTTCAGCTATCTAAGGGGGAATTAACGCCTGAAGAATATGATGAAGCTGTGTTAGATCTGGTTAATTTTTTGTTCTATGTTTCTGAACCTATTCGATCGGTCCGTATTGCTTTAGGCATCAAAGTGATGTTCTTCTTACTTCTTTTCTTTATTGCGGCTTATTTCCTCAAAAAAGAATATTGGAAAGACGTTCACTAATTCTGTTATTTACTTAACTCTTGGTATCTGAGTTACAGGTACCAAGGGACATTAGGAGAAACTCTATGGCAATTGTTGCCAAACGTTCAATCATGACACTTTACTCTAATCCTTCAGATTTAATGAGTCATCAGATCCGTATCGTGCTTGCAGAAAAAGGTGTATCTTATGAAGTCATTAATGTGGCTGAAGATAATATGCCAGAGGAGTTGATTGATCTTAACCCTTATAATAGTGTACCCACATTAGTGGATAGAGAATTAGTCCTGTTTGAACCAGGTATCATCATGGAATATTTGGATGAAAGATTTCCTCACCCCCCATTAATGCCTGTGTATCCAGTGGCAAGAGCAAGAAGTCGCTTAATGATGCACCGCTTTACCAAAGATTGGTTTTCATTGGTTGATCAAATTCAAAGCGGTAAAGAAAAGGAGAAAGAAAAAGCACGTAAAGAATTAACCGATAGCTTATTGAGTATTGCCCCAGTATTTGGTGACAACCCCTATTTTTTAAGTGAAGAATTTACCTTGGTAGATTGCTGCTTAGGCCCTTTACTATGGCGTATTGAAGATCTAGGTTTGGCCATACAAGGGAGAGGTTCTGATGAGATTAAAGAATATATGGATCGTTTGTTTAAAAGAGATTCTTTCCAAGCCAGTTTAACTGAGCAAGAAAACGATATGATGGATTTCTAATGAATCCAGCTCTCCCCCCTATGAGCTCTAATCGTCCTTATTTATTAAGGGCGATGTTTGAGTGGCTGGTTGATAATGCTACAGTTCCTCAGATTTTAGTCGACGCTACTATGGCTGGGGTGAAGGTTCCCATGCAGTTTGTGCACGACGGACGCATTGTGTTAAACATTTCTCCTTCTGCGGTCACCCATTTTTCGATTGAAAACACGCATATTGAGTTCAATGCACGCTTTTCAGGGAAACCGCATTTTCTCTATATTCCAATTCGCGCTGTTTTGGCGATTTTTGCGAGAGATTCTGGTCAAGGGATGGCTTTTTCTGAAGATGAGCATATTGAACAAGACAGTCAGGAGGACCATTTCGATGAAGTTTTAGAGACCAAAATCAAAACGACCTCTAAAACTAAATCTCACAGTGCCAAGCCAGCACCTAAAAAAGTATCTAAGAAAGAATCTAAAGTGGAACTCAGTTCAGTACCTGATAAGAAACAATCAAGTGATGAAAAATCACCACCTAAAAAGACAAAATCTAAAAATAAACCGCAGTTAACCATTGTAAAATAAGCAATAAGGATGATGTGCATGTGCACTCCACTCGGCTTGGAAGAGATCTGCAGCTCTGCCAAACTAACACGTCTTCTTGCCTGGATTCACCCGCTTCGCATGTGCGAAGCTTCGGCTTCGGCACTATTCCGGCCCTATTCCGGCCTAAAGGCTGGAGTCAAAAACCTGTCCTTGTTGGAAGCTGCTGCGCATCTTCTGTTGTGATCAAAAGA
>PCTP01000073.1:3527-3675 GCA_002770795.1 Gammaproteobacteria bacterium CG22_combo_CG10-13_8_21_14_all_40_8
ATCACTTTTTGAACGCCTGAAACTGTTTTGGTTATTGCGATGGCTTTTTCTGCTTCTTGCCGGGTAACAACCCCCATTAAAAACACTTCACCATTTTCGGTATTCACTTTAATCTGATTAGAATCAAAGTTTTTCTCGAAAGTCATTT
>PCTP01000155.1:0-2898 GCA_002770795.1 Gammaproteobacteria bacterium CG22_combo_CG10-13_8_21_14_all_40_8
ACCAGATAGCCACCTCTTTACCAGTTAGGCTGAGTCGCACTTGTTAGTTGAATCTGCGATATAAAATAAATGGGATTAAGACGGTTTATTCTTAATTACTCAAGATTTCAATCGGTTAAGGAAGTGGGCGAGTTTACCCGCAAGCCTAAAACTATAGATGATGGAGTATAATAAACCAAAAACTGCCCCTGGTAGCATGGTCATTAAAATAGCGGGTGTACCAGCCAGATAATGAGTGCTATAGACTACAATATTGGAAAATATTGACGATCCTAATACGGCTAAAATAATTTTGACGGGTAAACTATGCTGGAAATGATAAAAATAGATAATAATTTGGGTTAAAAAAATAGTCATAAAAAAACTTAAAGCAGATTGCGTGATAGTTACTTGAATAACAGTCGATAAGCCATATGAATAATTCACGTAAATAGCCCAAGAAACATAAGGAATGATGCTTAGAATGGCAAGCATCAATGTTTCTTTAATGCGGTATTTGTTGAATTTTGACATGGTTGTTAGATATGGTGAATAAAATGAAGTCGTTTGAGTATAAGATTTATAATCTTATATGTCTGTAACTTGGGCGATTTTTTAAAAATATATAGAATGACAAAAATAGAATAATCAAAATATTCCTACTCTGCCCGTCATTTTCAATGATTAGGGGAATCTCTTGCTAAAATAGGTTATAATGTCTTCAATAGACTTCAATGGTATAGATTGAAAGGTCTATATGGCATTTCGCTAAACCATCCGCAATAATTTAAGTTTCTGTAAAAACAGATCTGGAAACAAATAACATGACGTCCACCAACGATGTTCCGCCAAGCTTGACATTTGAACAACTCCTTTTACCCGATCACCTACTTAAAGCAATCAAGGAATTAGGCTATGAGAGCCCATCCCCTATTCAAGAGGCGAGTATTCCTCCCCTTATGTTAAACAAAGATGTAATCGGACACGCACAGACAGGTACGGGTAAGACCGCTGCATTTGCACTCCCTTTACTCACTAAAATCAATGTAAAAAAACGCTATCCACAGGGGTTGGTGATTGCGCCGACCAGAGAGTTGGCATTGCAAGTTGCGGAAGCTCTGATGAGCTATTCCCATCATATCCCCGGTTTTGTGGTATTACCGATTTATGGAGGACAATCTTTTGCTCCTCAACTAAAAGCCTTACAAAGAGGCGTTCATGTGGTTGTAGGAACCCCAGGACGTGTCATGGATCATATGAGAAGAGGCACTTTAAAGCTCGATAATTTGAAAATGCTCGTTTTAGACGAAGCCGATGAAATGTTGAGAATGGGCTTTATTGACGATGTTGAATGGATTATGGAACAAACCCCAGAAGGGCATCAAACGGCCTTGTTCTCTGCAACCATGCCATCAGCAATTCGTAAAGTGGCGGATAAATTTTTAATTGATCCTACTTATATTCATATTGAAACTAGAACTTCAACTGCTGAGACTATCAAGCAGGTTTTTTGGCCGGTAACTGGCGTCAATAAATTAGATGCTTTAACCAGAATACTTGAGGCTGAAGATTTTGATGCCATGATTATTTTCGTTAGAACCAAAAATGCGACGGAAGAGCTTGCTGAAAAGCTGAATGCCAGAGGTTTTGCCGCCTCAGCCATTAATGGTGATTTAGCCCAACAACAACGTGAACGCACCATCGACCGCCTCAAAAAGGGCTCTTTGGACATCTTAGTGGCCACCGATGTCGCCGCAAGAGGTTTGGATGTTGATCGTATCAGTCATGTACTTAACTATGATATTCCTTATGATCCAGAATCTTATGTGCATCGAATTGGACGAACAGGTCGTGCTGGTCGTTCAGGCAAAGCCATATTATTTGTTGCTCCTCGTGAAAGACGTTTATTAGGTGCTATTGAGAAAACCACGGGTCAGATTATTGAGCGCATGGTTCTACCTTCACATGAAATTATCAATAATCAACGGATTGAAAAGTTTAAACAACAGATCACTGATAAATTGGAAGAGGGCGATTTGAAGTTGTTTCAAAATATCCTTGAAGATTATCAAGGCGAACATAGCTTAACTGGAATTGAAATTGCCAGTGCTTTAGCTGCCCTTTGGCAGGGTAGCACGCCTTTGTTGTTAAAAGAAATTAAGGAAAACGAACATAAGGCTAATTCTTGGGATGAGCCTGACCGAGGCGCTCGTTCCGAAAAAGGTGGTCGCGGAGGCAGAGAGAGAGAGTTTGCGCAATTCGGTGCCAGAAAAGAACGTGGGCCTAAACGTGACTCAGGTTCCAGTGAGTTTAGTGCAACCCCTGAAATCTTACCTCAGTTTCCTAACATTAAGATGGAACGCTACATTGTCGCCTCTGGCCGAAATCAAGGTGTTAAGCCTTCTCATATCGTGGGCTGTATTGCTAATGAAGCGAATTTGGAGAGTAAGTTTATCGGGCACATCAAATTGCATGATGAGTTCTCTACCGTAGATTTACCCGCAGATTTAACTAAAGAGGCTTTACAAACCTTAAAGAAAGCTTGGTTATGTGGCAAACCTATGAACTTAACCAAGGCAGATGCAGCGAGTGGAGCTACCGCACCTACTTTTGATGCCGTGAAACCCCATGGAAAGACCTCTTATAAAGAAAAGCCTTCTTCTAAAGAGAAGACTTATGCTAAAGATGGCGCTAAATCTGGGCCATCCAAAAAGAGAAAAGCCAATGCTCCCGTGGATCAATCTAAACCTCCTAAGCGTAGAAAACCAAAAATCGATTAGTCGGATCAAAAAAGGCTACCTCGGTAGCCTTTTTTGCTTTTGTCTAGCCGCCCAGTAAACCCTTGATCTTGTTTTTGAGTTTGTCTTTTACCTTTTCTTTATTGGCATCCACTTTCTCTTTTACTTGTTGATTAAATAG
>PCTP01000017.1:0-1548 GCA_002770795.1 Gammaproteobacteria bacterium CG22_combo_CG10-13_8_21_14_all_40_8
CGCTCACTGTTGGTATGCTTAATTAACAAGGCAAGGCATGCGGATGCTACGCACCGATGCTCGCGGCGTTAGGCAATAAATCATGAAATCAGCACTTACTTTAGCTATTATTTTCGTGTGTTTTCCTTCCAATTCTCTTGCAGTGAATTTGGAAGAACTTTTTCGTATTGCTAAAGAAAATAACTGTGAATTAACGATAACCAAAGATACTGAAAACCATTTTTTATTGACTCCTAAATATCAGATATTTTGGTGTAAAAAAAATGATGAATATGGTTTCTTTGATTTAGTAATCAATACGTTAAATGATGAGCACTGGAAGAGCTGTTCTGGTTACATTCCTGTTCAATCTTCTGATCAATCGCCAATATGGGTTGAAACTAATCCAGAGCCATATGGCAAGCCAATAAAACTAAATGAGTTTTGGTACGTTAACGACGGCAAGTCTGAACATGTAAAAGAAAATTTGGTAATAGCTAGCGGGTCGTTTAGTTATGGACTAATTAGTGCTGTTGGTCAGGTGATGTATTGTTATAACAATACATGGGTTATGTATGGATTCCACTAAATGCCTAACAAGTAGCTGCTACGGACACGGTACAGTAGTCACCTTTTTTGAAAAAAACACTCAAAAAAGCCGCCAACTGCACCGTGCCGCAGAGCTAGGCGTTATAGGAGGAATGAGTGCGTCAGATGATCCGAGAAGCTAACGCATCCGATTACGAAGTTATGGATGAAGTCTTCCGTGCCTCGGCTAAGGCGTTTTGTTCTCGCAGCTATGACAGCCAAGTCATCGAAAGCTGGGCCGGCGAACCATCACCGGACCGTCTCCTCAGAAACAAGGAAAGCGGCGATGAGTTGTATGTATTTACCATTGATGGCAGTGTCGTCTGTTTTGGCAGTATAAACCTTGAGGACCACAAGCTTGTGTCGCTCTTTGTATCTCCAGAGCAATCCGGCAAGGGTATAGGCCAGAGCATGCTCGAGTTTCTAGTTGCGAGAGTGAAGTCATCGGGTACCCCAGCTCTAAAGGTTGACTCCTCTCTTAATGCAGTAAGCTTCCACAGAAGGCATGGATTCACAGAAATAAGCCGAAGCATGTACCGGACTCAGAATGGAGTAGATATGGCGTCAGTGCAGATGGAGCGAAAACTATGCCTATAACAAACACATCATGTCGCCACTTCGTGGCTCGGACGGCTTACATTTCGCTCGTTCCTCGCTACATTTCAGCCGCCGCATATGTGTGGCGTTAGTTGGACAGAGAGAACCAAATGGGTGGATGGAGAAAGAAGCAAGAGTTAAAGACTGATGATACTCTCGGATTTGGAATAGGAATCGGTATCGCAATAGGGGTTGGTTTTGGGCTGGTTTTAGATAATTTAGCATTGGGTATCGGTGTAGGTATTGCGCTAGGTGTCGCCATTGGCAAGCTCAAGAAGAAACAGCAAGATAACAGCGAGTCCGATAAACAATAGTTTACGGGCATTGCGCAGCAACTAACAATCACATTAAGTACGCTCACTTCGTTCGCCCGACGCTCGCAAG
>PCTP01000017.1:1558-3022 GCA_002770795.1 Gammaproteobacteria bacterium CG22_combo_CG10-13_8_21_14_all_40_8
TTATGTGAGGCGTTAGCATACTTAGCGTTGTTTCGTGCTGTTATTCAATATGGAAAAAATAAATGAGATTGTTTAAGGTGAGTTTTGTTGGGTTATTTTTGATTGGGGTGTTAGCTTGTTCCGATAGTCATCAACAAGCTGATCCAAACTTTATACCCCAAAATACCAACAAAACCTTTTCTGAGACAAATAGCCCTGTAGTACTTGTAGATGAAGCTCATAATAATTTTTTGACCGCAAATGGTCGATATAGGCCATTTGCTCAGGTTCTTGAGAGTGATGGATATACCGTAAAATCCAACAAAAGTCGTTTTTCATTAAACAATCTGAATAGCGCTGATATAATAGTTATCGCAAATGCGCTGGATAAAAGTAGGAGGGACTGGAGCCCTCCTTATACAGAAGCGTTAACCAACGATGAAGTTTCGAATGTTAAAAAATGGGTGTTGGATGGTGGTTCTCTTTTTTTGGTTGCAGACCACACGCCATTCCCTAAAGTCATTGAAAATTTAGCTAGCGGATTTGGCTTTGAATTTAGTAATGGTCATGTTGGCAATGCGATATTCCATGCCGAGAATAAAACGCTCGGCGAGCACGTTATTACTTTTGCAAGAGAGACAGAACAAAGCTTATTTATACCTGCCGCTCTAGTTGAATTGACTGAAAGTGCTGTTCGATCTAATCGTATAAAGCAGGTTATAACATTTGGCGGTTCGGCTTTCAAAACGCCACCAGAGGCTACGTCACTATTAACGCTTGGTGAGGGAGCTGTTTCTGTTATTCCTGAAGTACCTTTTCAAATGAATGCTGATACTCCTAGAGTTCCTATGAATGGCTGGAGTCAAGGTGCTGTATTGGAGGTTGGAAAAGGTCGAGTAGCTGTATTTGCTGAGGGTATGATGTTTTCGTCTCAACTAGATACTAAAACAGGAAAAAAATATGGTCTAGCATCTAAAGGTGCTGAGCAAAATGAACGGTTTTTATTGAATATTATGCGCTGGCTTGCCGGTGCAATTTAACGGTACATGTCGAAAAGTATGCTAACAAGCAAATTAACGTGGACTAATAAAGCTTGGCTTGGTTCCAACCAACCAAAAAATCAAATTGGCTTTATTTGGGAAGGGCATAAATTTGAGGTATAAAAACCCTAACAATGCAGTAAACCTGACGCAGCGTGCTGCGGTGTTAGCACTCAAAGCATATGAATAAATTGTTCAAAGAATGGTTAATGCTGTTGCCCTGGCAAAATAAAAGAAGTCTTTGCCCATCTTGTGGAGCGCAGGCCATAGATTACCGTGTAATTGGTGATGTAGGTAAAAATATTGGTTGGGCAATGATATGGTGTGAGAGCTGTAAGGAAGGTATTCACGTGTCACGAATGCAATTACCCCGTGATGCAACGATTCATTCGTTCGAAGAAGTAGAAGAAAATAATGAAATACTTCCTCAGTATAAAATAAACTT
>PCTP01000177.1 GCA_002770795.1 Gammaproteobacteria bacterium CG22_combo_CG10-13_8_21_14_all_40_8
TTACTGTGCCTGCCTATTTTGATGATGCGCAAAGACAAGCCACTAAAGATGCGGCAAGACTTGCTGGTATCAATGTTTTACGCTTATTAAATGAACCAACGGCCGCTGCTGTCGCCTACGGCTTGGATTCTGGTGAAGAGGGTATTCATGCCATTTACGATTTTGGTGGAGGAACCTTTGATATCTCTATATTAAGATTTACCCGTGGCGTATTTGAAGTGCTTTCAACGGGTGGTGACTCCTCGCTAGGGGGAGACGATATGGATCAAGCCCTAAGCGAATGGATGATTAGCCAGCTCTCAATTCCTGTTGAGAAAAATCCTTCTTTACTCAGACATGTGTTAAATCTTGCGCGTGGTGCCAAAGAAAGCCTCAGCGATTTGGATGAAGTGAACATCCATGTTTGTTTACAGGGAGAAAGTTATGGGCAACTTCATCTTACCAGAGAAGGTTTAGAACAGATTATAGAACCCATTGTGAGCAAAACCTTGAAGTCTTGCAAGAGAGCTTTAAGAGATGCAAATTTGCAAGGCGAGCCCATACGCGCCATCGTAATGGTTGGAGGAAGTACCAGAGTTCCTTTGGTCAGACAAAAAGTTGAAGCTTTCTTTGGAATAGCGCCTTTAGTGTCTATCGATCCCGACCAAGTCGTGGCTGTTGGTGCTGCACGACAAGCTGATTTACTGATTGGAAACCAACCGAATAGTGATTTATTGCTGTTGGATGTTTGCCCCTTATCCTTAGGGATAGAAACCATGGGCGGACTGGTTGAAAAGATCATCGCCAGAAACACCTCAATACCTGTTGCTAAAGCTCAGGAATTTACCACCTTTAAAAATGGCCAAACCGCCATGTTAATTCATGTTGTTCAAGGCGAAAGAGAGCTAGTTAAAGACTGTCGATCTCTTGCTCAATTTACCTTGCGTGGTATACCGCCAATGGTTGCAGGTGCGGCTAAGGTTAAAGTGATCTACCAAATTGATGCAGATGGCTTACTGATGGTTAGTGCTCAGGAGTTAGTTTCTGGGGTTCAAGCCAAAGTTGAGGTTAAACCCTCTTACGGTTTGTCCGATGAGCAGATGATCAGCATGATCCAAGCCTCGTTTTCTAATGCCGAAGAAGACTTGCAACAAAGAACCCTCTGCGAGCAACAAGTCGAAGCGAAAAGGATGTTATTGGCTATCGAAGTTGCCTTAGACAAAGATGGACATTTGTTGCCAAAAAATGAATTTGAATCACTATCTCAAAAAGTCGAATTACTAAAACAAACCACAGATTCTGATGATATACAGACCATACGCAAAGCCCTAGAGGTTGTTGATAAGGCAAGCCAACACTTTGCTGCCTTGAGAATGAATCAAAGCGTTTCACAAGCTTTAATTGGACAGCAAGTAGATCGTATCTAAATCAGTTTTAAAAAGTTTAATTGTCGGAGTTAATCTTAAATGACGCAAATTGTTTTCCTGCCACATCCAGAAATATGTCCAGAAGGTGCCGTTCTAGAAGCTAAAGCTGGTGAAACGGTACTGGATGTTGCACTCAATGCTGGCATCGATATAGAACATGCCTGTGAGAAGTCCTGTGCTTGCACTACCTGTCATATAATTGTGCGAGAGGGGTTTGATTCGTTAGAAGAATCTGACGAGCTTGAGGACGATTTATTGGATAAAGCTTGGGGATTAGAACCTGAATCTCGTCTAGGTTGCCAAGCAAAGGTTGGACAGCAAGATCTCGTGGTTGAAATCCCTAAGTACACATTAAATCAAGTGAGCGAACAACATTAACTTCAAATCGTGCACTCTGAGACAGGGGGCCAAAAATTAATAGAGGATAAAATGCAATTACATTGGACTGACATTACTGATATAGCCATTGAATTGGCTGAAAAACATCCAAATGTAAACCCGTTGCAAATTAGATTTACAGATTTGCACAATTGGGTGATTCAATTAGAGGGTTTTCAAGATGATCCTAAGCGCGGTGGAGAGAAAGTTTTAGAGGCCATTCAACAGGCTTGGATCGAAGAAGTTGAGTAAATGAATTTAAAATCCGTTTACTTTTTAGACAAAGTTGCAAAAAAATCAAAAAAAACTAAAATTAATTGACCTATAGGGTTGTAATCTTGAGAAAAAACGCTATTATATGCGCCTCTTCTCGGGGCCGTTAGCTCAGCCGGTAGAGCAGTTGACTTTTAATCAATTGGTCGCGCGTTCGAATCGCGCACGGCCCACCATATCCAAGGCTTGCAGCAATACAAGCCTTACTTAGTCAGACCAATGCTGTCTTGAGGGTGGCATTTCTAACAGGGCGTCAGTGCACAGTAACTGTGGAAGCTTGGCATAGATCCAGCAAGCGGTTGGAAGCATAAATTCAAGAGGCGACTCAAGGTTGAATATAAAGTTCATCATCTGCTTAATGTGATCTCAGATAGAGCAGAAAAATAAACTGATTCTTTGTTGAGTGCTTTAAAGCCTGAAGCCTGTTCTGTATCCTTCTTTTATAAAACATGTAGTTGCTGCTTTTGTTCTACTGAAACAGTATAAAAATCATGTTTGTCTGGATTTCGGTGATATAGGTGCACTCAAACATCATGACTTGGATTGATCACCTAACAAATAGTTTTTTTGTCTAACTGATGGGGACCACTTCATATTGTGTGGAATTGAAGGATGTGGAAATGAATCGAAAGAGTCCATTATTTGCAACATATAACAAAAACATAGTTATAAAGATCCTCTATTTGAGTCTTTTGAGCTGGATTTTATTGCCAATGATTGCATCCGCTTCAGAAGTTGGCCCCACCTTTATCTTTATCGAGATACCTATTATCAAACGATCGATGAAGCCGAATCTGTGATGAGAGACTATGTGGATACCATCACCACTTACCAACCTTATGAGATATAAATTAGGGGTCAGTGTCGATTACCTGAATCAGACACATTGTGGCGATGGACTGATGTCGCATCAGCCCATGATTGAAACCGCTCTGGAACAG
>PCTP01000024.1:0-367 GCA_002770795.1 Gammaproteobacteria bacterium CG22_combo_CG10-13_8_21_14_all_40_8
CGGACATGACTAAGGACTCCCTCATGATGCGAAGCAACCGAATTCAATGCTACCTCATTAGCCGCTTTTTGATCGAAAAATCCCTGAAGGAGGCAACGCAATAACTCATTACCCTGCTGACAAATGAATTTTTCCACTTCACCATGCTCACTATCGTTACAGTCAGAAGAACTCAAATGGTTGATGATGAAATCTAGTTGAATTTTGGCATCAGAAAAAAATGAAAAATCGGGTGAATTCAAGTAAGCTGTTTGCATAAGGAGCCTTTTGTTAACTTATGGTGTGTGAAGACTTCATAAGTATTGCAAACTGGCTCCTTATTTTCTAATGAAATATCTAACTAATTGAAAATTAAATATAATTTCGT
>PCTP01000024.1:407-3058 GCA_002770795.1 Gammaproteobacteria bacterium CG22_combo_CG10-13_8_21_14_all_40_8
CACTAAGCGATATGTTGAAGAGGTAATGCAGCTACTTAAACCTAAGGTGTGGGTGAATAGAGATACTCATAAACTCTATGGTGTTGTACCTGTAATGGTTTTGGAGGATGAATATAATATTCAAACTGAGAATAATGCGATTTTCTTTGTAGAATATGATTTGCAATGGATCAACCAACAAGTCTACAGGAATTTGTTCAACTCTTTGAGATTGAATTTATTGCTGCTCGTGCTAACCGCATTGTCTTTAGGCTATTATTTTCATGTCACAATCAGTAAGAGAATCAGAAGTATTATTAAAATGGCCAAGAGTTACCAAAAGTGGGGATATTTACAAGAACTAGCTGTCGATGGGCATGATGAAATCACCGATTTAGCTTTTAGCTTTATGGAGATGGTAAGACAAATCGAACTGCAATATCAAGCGACATTGGATAGACAAAAGAGATTGCAGGTTATTCTCGATAGTATTGCCGATGGCGTGATTGCTACTGATAATGAGGGCTGCATCTCTCATATGAACTCTGTAGCTGTCCAAAAAACAGGATGGAGTGCTAGAGAGTCTCAAGGTTTGAAATTAGATAAAGTGTATCATCGTCTAGATGGTGTCACTGAAACACAAATCAATCTAGAAAGTATAAAGCTTGATGGCGTTCCCAATATTCAAACTCGGGAATGTCAACTTTTGGATAAAGGTGGTCATGTCCTGGAAATAATAGATCGCATTACTCCCATTATGAGTGCAGATAATCAGGTTTCTGGTTTTGTCGTGGTATTTACCGATATATCTAAAAGAAAGCATATAGAAGATGCGCTGCGTGCCAGTGAGGAAAAATTTCGGACCATTACAGTCTGTTCTTCTGTGGGAATGTTCTTGAGCGATGCTAAGGGAAATCTTATTTACATCAATGCTAAATGTGCTGAAATTATAGATATTCCTCCGTCACAAATACTTCATAAGTCGTGGAGGAACCAACTCCATCCAGAAGATAAACAAAGAGTGCTTGACGCAGTTCAAAAGGCTCAATTAATGGGATTGGCTTTCAATGAGGAATATCGTTGGGTGCATGCCGATGGCACTGTGATTTGGACAAAGGGTGAAATGGTCTCAGTATTAGGTAAAAATAATGAAGTGATTTCTTATATTGGAACCTTAACAGATATTACACAACAAAAACTTGCTGAACAGGCATTGGTTGAAAATTCACAGCGTTTGTTAGAAACCCAACATTTAGCTCATATTGGTTGTTGGGAGTATGATTTTATCAACCATTCGATGTGGTGGTCGGATCAAATTTTTCATCTGATAGGCAGAGATAAAAATAACACAGAATGTACGGTTGAGAATTATATTCGTTATATACATGAAATAGCGAGGAACCAAAAAATCTTTTGATACGCAGATTTAACTTATGTGCGATTATATTTTTATTGACCATATTTCACAAGATTTTCAAGGCGTGCAATATCCGCCCCATAATAAAGCGTTTTTTCTCTTGACGCTGTTGACATCTTCATCATGTCGCCATACGTTGATTTTCCAACCATAAACGCATCACGATTATAGCTATTCCCGCTACGAACCGTTTTTTGTTTGATAATTCCGTGAGTGTAAATCAGTTTCGCTCTCAACACTTCAAAGCTGTATCCCCTTCCATCTCTATCAATGTGCCGGACAATGTTGTTGAGCGATTCAGTGTAGGCGTTTGTATGGCGATAAGTGAAATAGGAGAATATCTCTTTGTACCAGTTATTGACCGCTCTATGAAGATCATCAAAATAAGGCTTGATATCCGACGTTAATCCACTTTCCCATATCTCGTATCGATTGTACGCTTCTTTGCCGTCACGGGCATCGTAGATATCATAGAATGCCTCTTTGAGTGCATAAGCTTTAGCGAGATCTTCGTAATTGTTTAGCCAGTGACTTAGTGTGAAGAATTCTTGATCTGAAAGCTCTTTGTTTCGTTTTAAGAGAATAAACCGATCGTGCATCAGATCGCGCTTTTGAGATGGTTTTAAAATACCTCTGTTTGCTTTACGGACTTTTTCTAGGGCATGGTTTGCCAGGCGAACAACATGGAACTTATCGATGATCACTTGCGCATGCGGGATGACTTCCGTTACAGCATCTCGATACGGTCTCCACATATCCATAGTCACAAGCTGTATCTTCTTTGTAACGAGAGTTTTGAGATACGAAATAACCGTTGTCTTGTTTCGGTCTTTAAGAATATCTAATATGGTTCGCTCGCCAATATTTGTGAATATCCCCCTTGGTTTCTTCATCAAGTGGATCTCGTCAATACCGAGGATTTCCGGTGTCTCAAAATGGAAGTTATTTTGGAGGGTGGCGACGTGCTCTTCAAATACGTTTTTGATAGTCTTTGGGTCAACACCGATCGCTTCCGATAGTGAAGCAAACGTTTCTTTGAGGGATTCCTTTTTGATAAACTCCGCCAGTCGCTTAGTCATCTTGCGTGAATCATTTACCCACTCCAAGTGTTCAAGAAAGGTTTTACCACACGTTACACACTTCCAGCGTTTACGATCAAGCCAAATAGCTGTAGGATGACCATGAGTGGGAATATCCATAAAATGCTGGTCTTTTTTTGGTGTCCATTTATGGAGGTGATCGGAATGGCAATGAG
>PCTP01000024.1:3073-3240 GCA_002770795.1 Gammaproteobacteria bacterium CG22_combo_CG10-13_8_21_14_all_40_8
TGGTTGATTCCACAACAAAACGCAGCTGACCGCCGGCTTCGTCACGAGAGATGGTTTTTATGTTTGGGAGGCCTAGAAAGGGCATGAATTATCTCTTTTGGGTGCAGTTCCTTTGAAACGACGGCAAATCATATAATCTCACCATCAATTTGCAAATCACCATAAAG
>PCTP01000210.1 GCA_002770795.1 Gammaproteobacteria bacterium CG22_combo_CG10-13_8_21_14_all_40_8
TGCCTCTGACATCATTTTTCAGCATAGTATCCAGTAAAGGTTGTTGTAAGGACTGAAAATTATCAAGACAAACAAATTTATATAAAGCACAAACAACAATTTTGGACATGGTTTTCTCAGTAAATGGGTATATAGGATCTATTAAAAATTGTACATCAATTATACGCTAAGGAGGGTTGAGGCAACAACTGCAAATACAGTCGCTATCAGGGCTAGAACATGAAAAACTATTCATATCCAGGTAGATATGCTCCAATAGCCATAACAATCATTGAAACCATACTTTCTCGGTGGCCTCTGTGTCCTCAGTGGTTCAATGGTTTTGAAAGAGGTTAGAGAGCAATCAATGAACCACAGAGGACACAGAGAGCACCGAGTTTTTTGGAAAAACAAGGCAAACTGGGGGAGTGACCGGCTTCATAGCATACTGATAGTTTAAACTTTTCTGGTCTGACCATTCGTGCGGTTGCCCTGCAGTCGCTATTGCCTCAGATAAATTTCAAACATTATTTTATTAGGCTAACTTGGACGGGTACTTGGCAAACATCTAATACCTGTGGTGGTTTCTTGAAGAAAAATGGATGAGTTCTCAGGCGTCTTTGTTTGAGTTTCTCTTGAAAGGCTGCGCTTGAGGTATTTTCCACTGCCAAACGAATTTGTTGGCTTTTATCCAACGTCGATCCTAATTGCATGCTCTGTATATGAGTTGCTTGAGATTTATCTTCAAATATTCCGTCAGATTCTAGGGGCGGTCGCTTTATGGCCTGAATATGATCCATTCCATAAAGCGCCATTCTCGGACAGGCTCCTAGGTGGGCAGTATACTTTTTGATAGCTCAAACAAAAAGGCCGCAATTTAACGACCTTTCATGTTTAAATCTAGTTGTTTAAAAGAGGTACTGTCTGACGACAATATCTCCTTCACTCAGTTAAGCTAATGCTTTAATTTGAGCGTTTAAACGAGACTTATAACGAGCAGCTTTGTTCATGTGAATTAAACCAGTACGTGCAGCACGGTCTAAAACTGGAACGGATTGATTGTAAGCTTCTGTCGCTAAGGCTTTGTCGCCAGTAGCAATTGCTTTAACAACACGCTTTAAATATGTACGCATCATTGAACGACGACTAGCGTTGTGAGCATTACGTTTGTCAGCCTGACGAACACGTTTAAGTGCAGATGGAGAATTAGCCAAGATTGCGCTCCTGAAAATTATGAATTACCTAAAAAATAGGTGCGCGACTATGCCTGTTTTCACTTCGGATGTCAAGAGAAAGCACTAAATTCGTCGCATTTTTTATAATTTATATTGTTTTATGGATGAATAGTTTAACATAATGCGGACTATTGTTATTCAGTGACCATGCTTCATGTCTAAAAACTTACTGAAATCCACCTCTATTGTTAGTGCAATGACCTTTCTATCCAGAATACTGGGGTTGATTCGTGATGTTGTTTTGGCTGATTTTGTCGGAGCCGGTCTGTATGCCGATGTGTTTTTACTCGCTCAAAAAATCCCCAATTTTTTTAGACGGCTATTTGCAGAAGGGGCATTTTCTCAAGCTTTTGTTCCCGTTTTAAATCAGACAATGGTTGAACAGGGCAACGAGGGAGTGAGACAGCTCATCAACAAGGTCGCTGGAACATTAGGCCTTATTCTCTTGACTATCACAGTATTTGGCGTATTGGGATCTACTGGAATTGCTTCTTTATTCGGCATGGGGTTTATCGGAGATCCTGAAAAATTTAATCTCTTATCCTTGATGATAAAAATTACCTTACCCTATTTGATGTTTATCTCCTTAACCGCATTTTTGGGGGCGGTATTGAATTCTTATGGAAAATTTGCAGTACCAGCAATTACACCTATTTTTCTAAACCTTTCATTTATTTTTTCGGTGATTTTTGTCGCGCCTTTATTAGATTTACCTGTGATGGCATTGCCTTGGGCGGTATTTGTCGCGGGTGTGATTCAATTTGGCTTTCAGCTGCCTTTTTTGAGGAAAATGGGGCTATTATCCAAACCCTTTGGAATGTGGAAAGAATGGGCTTGGAAAGACAGTCAGGTTCAGCGCATTCTCAAGTTATTGACCCCTGCCTTATTTGGTGTTTCTGTGGTACAAATTAATCTACTGATTGATTCTATCATTGCAACCCATCTGGAAACAGGGAGTATTAGCTGGTTATATTATTCTGACAGATTATTAGAATTTCCTTTAGGGATCTTTGGTATTGCCATTGCCACAGTTGTGCTGCCCAGTTTATCTAGAAAACACGCGCAAGATTCGCCTAAAGCCTTTAGTGATATGCTGGATTGGGCCATGAAACTGGTCTTGCTGATTGGTCTGCCAGCAGCTATTGCTTTGATTTTACTGGCAGAACCTTTAATGTTAACGCTATTTCAACGGGGTGCATTTCATTTGTCAGATGCCAGTCGGGCTGCAATGAGCTTGGCAGCTTATGCGATAGGTTTGAACTTTTTCATGCTAATTAAGGTGCTTGCGCCTGGTTACTATGCGCGCCAAGATACTAAAACACCAGTCAAAATAGGTTTGATTTGCGTTGGCATTAATTTAGCGTTTAATTTGTTATTATACAAACCCTTGGGTCATGTTGGATTGGCATTAGCCACTAGTTTGTCTGCTGCGGTGAATGCGTTGTTACTTTATCGTGGGCTGGCAAAGCAAGGGGTTTATCAGAATCATCATCATTGGTTAAAATGGAGCTTACAGGTTTTGGCGGCTCTCACCTTGTTGGTGGTCGTTATTTTGGGGCTATCTCCAGAGATTTTGGATTGGCAACAGATGCAATTTTCAAACAGACTACTCTGGTTAATGATTTTAGTGGTTGCCGGGGTGTTTTGCTATGTTTCTGGCCTTTTAATCACAGGCGTACGTTTTAAGGATTTATTGCATAGGGAATAGTGGCAGGGCTA
>PCTP01000205.1 GCA_002770795.1 Gammaproteobacteria bacterium CG22_combo_CG10-13_8_21_14_all_40_8
GCCTTTGTTTGGCAATATGTATCGCCTTCTCTTCTTTTTCCATCATTTCTACCTTTCACTAATTTCAAATAGCACTATTCACTAGTGGATCAATTCATTGATTAAGTGTAGACGATATTTTGTAAATAACTTGAGATCCGTTTAAGAAAGCATTATTTCAACTCTGTATAGCTGAGCCGTGTTGGAAGCTTACTTTTTCAAAATCTTGCGACGTAATCCCTGTAGTATTTTTAAAATCTCGATGTATCAAATTCTTTTTTGATCCAAAAACCTGGTCTTTGAACAGGCAATTGGTTCTCCTGATTTTTAATTATTTATCCAGAAATCAGGTGATTTACCTAGAGAATCCTAGGAGCCTGTCCTAGGTGTTATCGACCTCAGGATTATTTAATTTGCAGGTAATGACGCGCTTCTTGTATAGATTGTTGAGCGATATGAGTTGGATAAGGGACACTTGGAAATGCCCCCCAAACAGGTTTTGGCCAAGCTCTGTCTGATTGAAAACGAACTATATGATGGAAGTGAAGTTGTGGCACTATATTACCTATTGTGGCGATATTGAGTTTGTCTCCTTGGTAGTGTTTCATTAACCATTCGCTCAATTGGCGGGATTCTGTCCAAAGTTGTTGCTGTTTGCTCAAGGGCAAGTGGTAAATTTCTTGTACATCGGGCACTCTTGGTACCAGAATAAACCATGGATAGGAGGATTCATTGTTTAATAAAAGCTGTGACAAAGGAAAGTCACCCACAACAAAACAATCTTTCTGCAAAGTTTCATGTAAGGTAAAAGATGGCATCAGAAAAAGTCTCTCTGTCTTATAAATCTAAATTTCACGCTTAGATTTGGGATGATATTTTTTTAAGCAAAACTCAAATTGGTTGATTGGCATGGGACGATCGTATAAATACCCCTGAAATAAATGGCAACCTTTTTTTTGTAACATATCCCTTTGACTTTTTGTTTCAACACCTTCTGCTAGCACAGTCACATTCAATGCATTCCCCAGCTCGATGATAGCCCGAATAATGGCTTGATCAATGTTACTCAACAGCATTTCACTCACAAATGCATAATCAATTTTTAGCACATCTAAAGGAATATTTCTTAAATAATTCATGGATGAATAGCCTGTTCCAAAATCATCAATCGCCACTTTAAAACCCTTGTGTCTTAATTTTGTTAGAACTTCCTTGGCATGAGGCAAATCTTCCATCAAAGCAGTTTCGGTAATTTCTAAACAAAGATATTTCGGATCAACATTCTCTTCATTGACTATATGGGAAATTGTTTCAACCAAGTCCAATTGCATTAATTGGCGTGCGGCTAAATTAACTGATATTTGAAAATAAATCCCTTGATTTTGCCATATTTTAAGCTGCTGGCAGACTTTACTGAAAACTTCTTTGCCTAACTCACAGATTAAGTCACTTTCTTCCGCAATAGGGATAAAATCAACAGGAGATACTAATCCTTTCTCAGGATGATTCCAGCGAACTAAAGCTTCTGCGCCATATAATGAACCATCTGCACCATCAATCTGTGGTTGATACCAAACTTCCAACTCACTCGAGTTAATCGCTGATCTTAACTGATTTTCTAAAGTTAAACGTTCTAAAGCTTTCTCATTCATTTCTGGTGTATAAAACTGCAATCTATTTCGACCCATCTTTTTCGCATGATACATGGAAATATCTGCATTTTTAAGCAATTCACCTGCATCTTTACCATCACCAGGATAAATAGAAACGCCCATACTAAATGAGGTAGAGATATCAAATCCCTCCAATTTGAAAGGTAGTTTCATCGCTTTTTTAATATTTTCTGTCATCGTGGCTATGGCTCCAATATTGGTAAAATGCTCCATCAAAACCACAAACTCATCGCCACCCAATCTTGAGATGGTATCGTCTGGTTGCAAACAGCTTTTGATTCGAACCGCAATTTCACAGAGTAATTTATCTCCCACAGTATGCCCAAAGGAATCATTCACTTTTTTAAATCGGTCTAGATCTAAAAATAAAATAGCAAACGGGTGGTGTGTCACATTGGAGGATAAAATTGCATGTTCTAAACGATCTCTTAACAAGGTTCTATTGGGTAAATTGGTTAAGGAATCATAGTTCGCTAAATAAGTTAACTCTTCCTCGGCTTCCTTACGATCACTGATATCATTAAAAATATAAACATAATTGCTTGGCTGCCCATCTCCATAATGAATGGCACTGACGTTAACCCACATTGGAATATCTTTACCATAAGCCGTTCGTTGCCAGACTTCTCCTTGCCAACTTCCTTTTTTACTTATCTCTAAACTGATATCTTGATAAAAGTCCCAAGGTTGTCGACTAGAACGCAACATGGCTAGAGATTTTCCTATTAGGCTGCTGTGCCCATAACCCGTTAATTTTTCAGCAGCTTGATTAATTTTTATCACCTCAAACTTATCATTCACCACAATAACACCCTCATTGGTGTCTGAAAATGCTTTGGCAAATAACTCTAAATCATTTTCAATGGCTTTCAGTTCGGTAATATTTTTATAGGTGCCAGTGATATGATTCGCCATGCCTAAATCATCGCGGGTTATCGCTTTTCCCTGTTCCTCTATCCAAATGTGTTGACCATTATTTTTGAAAATTCGATATTGACAAATATAAGTACCAGACAGCCCAAATAGATGATCTTGCCACGCATGAATCACTTTTAAACGATCTTTTACATGGATCATACCCCAATAATTAACCAACTGCTTAGGCTCTGCATCCGATTGTACCAAAACAAGCTCATTAAATTTTGTATGATGAATTTCATCACCTTCTGCGGTCCAATCCCAAACGCCTTGTCCGCTGGCATCGAGAGATAATCTTAACTGCTGTTCATTACCTCGAATGACTTCTAGCATTTGTAATTTTTCACGATTTTTTTGAAAACGATAAGCCAAAAATGCACTCAATAAAGAAAATGCAAAAAAAGCATAGAGTGTCAGTGCTAACCAGCTTCTCCATGCAGGCGGATAGACATTGAATTTGATGCTAGTCACATCTCCCCATTCGCTCCCAAAATTTCTACCTCGAATATCTATCCGATAATCACCATTATCAAAGTTTGAAAATAATAGCTGGCTTCTGGATAATAAATCCACCCATTTATCATCCTGACCGACAACTCGATATTGATACAAATCCTGTTCTGGATGATAAAAATTCATCAATGAAAAATCCACTTTTAAAGCGCTACTTTCTTCGGGTAAACTAAATTCTTGATCGTGGCTAATTGGCGTACGATTATCTAGGCGAGTCAGTTCAGTGATCACCACTTTTTGTGGTGTGCTATTTGATTCTAATCTCGCTGCATTAATAAGTACAAAACCCTTCACTGTTCCAAAAGCAAAATCTCCATTTCTTAGCCTTAAGTAAGCACCTTCATTAAATTCGCTATCGCCTAAACCATCTAAACCGGTAATAATTCTTAAATTCAAATCATTGGGATCAAAAATCACCAAACCCGTTTGAGTGGTTAGCCATAAACGATCTTTATCATCCACTAATATCGAAGAAATATTATTGGATGGTAGTCCATTGTCCAAAGTATAATGTGTTGACTTAGCATTCTCATCAGAGAGATCTAATCGAACCAAACCATTACCAGAATAACCTACCCATAATGTTTTTTTGTGCACTAACAAAGAGGTTACAAAAAAAATATCATCTGGTGTACTGCCTCGTTCCTCATAGAGAAAATTTTTAAAATCTTGTGTTTCTTCTTGATATTTACAAATACCCGTTGCGGTTCCAATCCAAATTCCCCCTTCTATATCTTCATAAATATAAGAGGCTGCACCTTTGCAGGATTTTTTGGTTCGTATTTTATATTCAAAGTGATGAAATAACATGGTTTTGGTGTCTAAATAACTTAAACCGTTATCATGACCAATCCAAAGCCTTTGTTTTTTATCGAGCTTAAGCGCATATATAAACTCAGAGGCCAATCCTTTATCGCTGTTGGTTTTGCTTCTAAAAGAAGTAGGCAATCCCGTATTTGGATCGAGTTTAACTAAGCCAATATTGGTTGCTGACCAAATGAAGCCATCAAAACTTTGCTCAATATCCAACGAAGAAGCTGGTTCTTGTGACCATTCCTGTTTGCCTAGTTGGTAATGAATAAACTTATTATTTGTACTATCCCAGCGATCGATGCCTTTATCATTTCCAATCCATAATTGATTTTTAGCATCCTGAAAAATATTCCAAACCACAGGATCTGCCAAACCATTCGGATCACTGGCATCATAATCTACTCTGCGAGTCCATTCCGAATCTGGGTTCCAAATAGCAACGCCTTTACCTTCAGTACCCACCCAAATCTGGTTTTGATTATCCACCATCAATTTTGAGGTGGCATTGGTGGGCAATGTGTAAGGCGCATCGGCAATATGTTCAATATTATCCAAAAGAGCTCCATCTAAGGTGAGCCGAAAAATACCTTTTTCTTTGGTGGTAACCCACATTCTCCCTTTATTATCCAAAATCATGTCTCGAATATTTAAAGAAGCAGGCAGAGTGCCTTTCTCACGATTACTCCATGTCAATAATTTTCCACTTCGACTTACATGCAATAAACCATTGCGAGTCCCCACCCAAAGAGTCTTATCAGGTGCTTCAATGATTTTACGATAAGTTCTAGCGAATTTATTTAACCCTAAATCTTGGCCATCAAAAAATAACACGAACTTCTTACTTTGCTCTTTATAAACCCACAGCCCTTCTTCAATGCTACTCAGTAAAATGGTGCCGTCACTTAATAAAAACATTCTCGCGGGTTCTTTGACAGGTAATTCTGGAGACTTCGCTGAAAACTTAATAAATTCATCCTTATTTGGTTCTTTCATTAAAATTGCAGTGTCGGCGGTAATCCACAAACGGTTTTGCTGATCTTCTAGTGTCCGATAAATAATCTTCACCCCTAAAGATGGCATATTGGTATCAATACTAAGTATATGTTTAAAGTTATTGGTTTGGGGTTGATAAAGATCGAGACCAGAACCCGCTACGATCCAAACCAGCCCTTGGTGATCTATTAATAGATCATTTACCGAATTACCTTGAATAGAAGCAGCAGTATTGGTTTGATGACGATAGGTGATAAATTGTTGACCATCGTAACGGCTTAAACCATTTTGTGTGGCTAACCACACAAAGCCTCTAGGATCTTGAACAATGTCACTGATCCAGCTCTGTGCTAACCCATCATCCACATTGAGCTGTTTAAATACGGGCACAGGTCTTCCTGGCAGTTTGTTCTCTTCAACTGCAGCCTGGCTTGAAAATGAGATACCCCACAGAATCAGCGCTATCAAGCAGCCAAAGCGCGCAAATCTGCTTGGATTAAGATAATGTTTTTTCATTAATGTAAGTATAGGGTATAAATCATATTTTTTTGATGCAAAATTGGAAATATCTTTTTCTCATCCAAAAATAAAGTCTTCTGGCAATTTGCTAGCTAATCTGTTCGATCATCTCTAAATAAAAGTCAAAAAAAACCCGGAACAGAAGTCCGGGTTTGTGTAAAAAAGCACTAATCAAATACTAAGAATAATCCATTTAGGGTATTAAAACCCTACGAGGGTTAGGTACACCAAGATTAGAACATAAAATTAAATCAATTAATGTGACTTAGTTCACTGAGTTTATGGTAATTTTCACACTTTTATAGCATTTTGTACAGTTCTTATGCAAATTGGCTATTTACAAATTCCCAATTCACTAAATTCCAAAACGCAGCCACATAGGAAGGTCTTGCATTGCGATAATCAACATAATAAGCATGTTCCCACACATCACAAGTCATCACAGGCTTTTGACCAGCAGTTAATGGCGTACCTGCATTGGATGTTTTTACAATTTCTAAATCACCTTGCGAATTTTTAACTAACCAAGTCCAGCCTGAACCAAAATTGGTGACACAAGCTGTACTAAAAGCTTCTTTAAAGGCATCAAAAGATCCCCATTTTTGATCAATAGCTGCCGCAATCTTACCTGTAGCAGCGCCACCTGCATTAGGCGCTAAGCAGTTCCAATAAAAGGTATGATTCCAAACTTGAGCAGCATTATTAAACAAGGGGCCTTCAGATTGACTGATAATCTCTTCTAAACTCAATTTTTCAAATTCTGTGCCGTTGATTAAAGTATTCAAGGTAGTCACGTAGGCATTATGATGTTTGCCATAATGATAATCTAAAGTCTCTGCAGAAATGTATGGTGCTAGGGCGTCTTTTGCAAAAGGTAATGCGGGTAATTCGAAAGCCATGATATGCTCCTTTGGTGGGGATTGTGATTAAAATAAAACTATTCTGGAGTATACACTATATGGGCAGGATTAACATTTTTCAATGCAAATCATTTGAAATGAAAAAAAGGAATTGTCTTGTTTTTTATAGGGTTATAGAACACTAATCATTTTAGGAGATTAATCACAACACGTCTATTTTCGGCACGCCCAAGAGGATTAGCATTCGATGCAGTTGGTCTCGATTCACCAAAAGCGTTCACTTTAATTCGTTTAGCTGGAATACCCGCTTGCACAAAGAAGTTTTTAACCGCTTCCGCTCTGTTCGTACTCAGCCTTTGGTTATAGCGTCCCTTGCCCTCACTATCGGTATGTCCTGCAATTAAAATCACATCGAGTGCTTTATCTTCGTTTAGATAACTTTTAATTTTTGCCAATATTTGCTTGGATTCAGGGGTAAACTTAACGCTGTTAAATTCATAATGAAGTACTGATTGGGCAATATCCTTGAACTCAAAAGGCAATAACTGTCCAACACAATTAATGAAGTCTTGATAATGATGGGAAAAGCGCACACTAGACAGAGAGACCACAACGGTATCTCTTCCATCTAACCAATCGGTATACCTAAAGGCGGGATCAAAACCTTGTTCAAGCTCTGTTAATAGTCGCCATGCTTTATCATGATCCAATTCTACCGGTTCTTCACCTGGGATCAGATCTACAGTCCCTAAATTTCTGGGTTCAACACCAGGTCGCCATAATGGCGGTAATGCCTCCATATAAGCATTAGCAAATTCAGCGGGTTCGTTTCTAGCCACCTTGAGACGAAACATCATATTGGGTCGCCCAGATGTAGCAACAAAATAGGCTTGGCCGTACAAAGGGATCTCCTGACTTAAACGACATTGCAATCGATTCCCAGTAAAACTCCATTGACTATTATCGAGCTCGGGTTGATAACGAACATACTTGGCTTGAAGTGAGTGTACAGAACCCAACATCACAAACATCAGTCCAAAAACTAATCGCTTTAACAATCTGTTGGGTTGAGTTTGCATTATATTGACGGAACCTCGGTATTTATCATCTGCTCAAATGAACTGGTGGCAATTCAAAAGCGCCTTACCCATCTATCGGCCTCTTAGGTTAAACCTTTATAGCTAAATTTGCTTACTGTATATTCACTCTCTCTCCGCAACGGCCAAATATGATCAAGCATTGAGGAGGGCTTCAGGCTATAATAGCGCCAATTTTTGGATACTCTACAAAGTGAACACCATAAAACATGACTCATCGTTCTAATATTTCACAAAGATTTAGGGGCTTTTTGCCGGTTGTTATCGACGTTGAAACAGGTGGTTTTAACGCTAAAACGGATGCCCTATTAGAACTGGCAGCAGTCCCTATTTTGATGGATCATGGACAATTAATTCAAGGGAATACCTACCATTATCATGTTGAGCCTTTCCATGGAGCAAATATAGAACAGGCTGCTCTCGATTTTACAGGAATTGAAGTGGATCACCCATTCAGAGAAGCAGAACACGAACGAGATATTTTGCCCGAGCTGTTTTCTGAAATTAATTTACTGCTGAAAGCGCATCATTGCAGCCGAGCGATTCTTGTTGGGCATAATGCTTGGTTTGATCTAAGCTTTATTAATGCAGCCATAGAGCGCTGCCGTATCAAGAACTCTCCATTTCATAAATTTAGCAGTTTTGATACAGCCACCTTAGCAGGTATGGCTTATGGGCAAACCGTTTTAGCCAAAGCTTGCAAGATGGCTCAAATCGACTTTGATACCTCAGAAGCGCATTCTGCACTTTACGATACTCAAAAAACTGCCGATCTGTTTTGCAAAATCCATAATCAGTGGAGCGCTATGGGCGGCTGGCCCCCTGCAAAGACTTAATCCCAAATAAAAGTTTTAACCCTAAAAATTAGACAAAAAAAAGCCCCAGTCAGAACGGAGGCTTTTAAGTGAATTCTCTAAAATTAGAGTTTATCAGCTTCTTCCGCCAAGTAAGCAGCCACACCTTCAGTCGAAGCTTTCATGCCTTTATCGCCTTTATTCCAACCAGCGGGACAAACTTCGCCATGCTCCTGATGGAATTGTAGGGCATCAATCATACGTAACATTTCGTCAATATTTCTACCTAATGGTAAATCATTCACCACTTGATGGCGAACGTTACCTTCTTGGTCAATTAAGAATGAAGCGCGGAAAGCCACGCCTGCGGCTGGATGCTCAACATCATAAGCTTGACAAATGCTGTGCTTCACGTCAGCAACCAAAGCATAACCCACTTGACCAATCCCGCCATTGTTAATTGGGGTGTTTTTCCAAGCATTGTGAGTAAATTGTGAATCGATAGAAACACCAATGACTTCAACACCACGTTGTGTAAACTCATTTAATCTATGATCAAAAGCAATCAACTCAGATGGGCATACAAAAGTGAAATCTAAAGGATAAAAAAACAATACAGCCATTTTACCCTGAGTTCTTTCTTTCAAATTAAAATTACCCACAATCTCTCCGTTACCTAAAACAGCTGCTGCGGTAAAATCTGGCGCTGTGCGTCCAACTAAAATTCCCATAAATATCTCCTCAATTTGAACAATGAATGAATAAAATCTTATCGCTTAAAATAAATCAGAACAACAAATTACTCCGCTGGATCTTTTTTAGCGGCTTCTTCTAATAAGGGCTGTAATTCATGACTTTGGAACATTTCCAAAATGATGTCACATCCCCCAACTAACTCACCCTTCACCCATAATTGGGGAAACGTCGGCCAGTTAGCGTATTTGGGTAGCTCGGCGCGTATATCTGGATTTTGCAAAATATCCACATATGCAAATGGCTGATTGCAAGCCACTAAAGCCTGTACAGTCTGAGCAGAAAAACCACAGCTAGGAAATTTAGGTGATCCTTTCATGTAAAGTAGGATGTCATTCTCAGCAATTTGCTGCTTAATACGATCAAGAGTTTCCATAATAGCCTCAATGAATAATAGTCAGGTGATGATTTTAACGCGGTTAACCAGCGAAGACCAGCAAAAAAGCTGTCATTAAACCCACATCTTTATTAGGTATATGGCTGCAATTTAATCATTTTTACAAAAGCCTCTGCACACACATCAGACCAGTAATATTTTTTGTCGATCAAATTTTTACTAACTTGCGGAATATTAAAGAATTTGCGATTTATCCACAGCTAACACACAAATTTTACCAAACATTATCCACTTGCATAAACGGCAAAAACACTTTATCTTGTGTACATAATAAAAACAGGCACTAGATATAGTGTGAAAATGACTTTTTAAATGACTTTTTAAATGACTTTTTAAAAAGAAGCTTTCTGTTAACTCTAAATCTCTTTAAAAAGCATGAGGTTAAATAAAACTCTGTCGATTTAAACGCAAGTTAGCACAAGGTCTTTACTCGATTTTTACAATTTAGTGCTGCCTGTACCAAATACAATTTACCCATTTTGACGCTAAGCTAGGAGCGCAATTGTAATGACTACCTCTGCCATTCAAGAAACCATCACTGAGAACAACCCCAAAAGCCATTTTCAAACCGCTCAAAACAGCAACCAGAATAACTTGATTCGTGTGATCAGAAGAAACGGTAAAGTCACACCCTATGACGATTCCAAAATCCGTATCGCCATGACTAAAGCCTTTCTTGCTGTAGAAGGTGGAAATGCCGCAGCCTCAAAGCGTATTCATGAAGTGGTCGATAAAATGACCGCGCAAATTAGTGCAGCTTTTAATCGACGTATGCCAGATGGTGGTACCATTCATATTGAAGATATCCAAGATCAAGTGGAACTCTCTTTAATGCGTTTTGGTGAACAGCGCATTGCCCGAGCCTATGTATTGTACCGTGAAGATCACAAAAAACAGCGAGAATCAGAACACCAGAAAAATATTGAACAACAGTTAGAACCCGTTAATCAAATGATGATTGTGCCAGAATCTGGCAGTCCTTATTCATTTGATGACAATCGCCTCAAAACCATTATTAGCGAGTCAGTTATCGGTTTAACAGACGTCTCAGAGGAGCTTATTCATAAAACCATCAGCCGCAATATCTTTGATGGCATGTCAGAAAATGATTTGGGTGAAGTCATTATCATGGCAGCTCGCGGCCTGATTGATCGCGATCCTAACTACAGCTATGTCGCTGCGCGTTTATTATTAGATGATATACGCCGCAAAGCCGCCACTTTTTTACAACAGCGTGCAGTAAAACCAACTCAGCAAGAACTGAGTGAACAATATGCCAGCTATTTTGAAAAAACGATTATCCGTGGCGCAGAGTTAGGTTTACTTGACAATGAACTGACACGTTATGATCTGAAAAAATTAGGCGCGGCCATTCAAGCCAATCGCGATCAACAATTTAGCTACCTTGGCTTACAAACTCTAGTTGATCGTTATTTCATTCACTCCAATGAAGTTCGTTTTGAACTACCACAGATTTTCTTTATGCGTGTCGCCATGGGTCTTGCAATTAATGAAGTGGATCGCGTCAATCGCACCATCGAATTCTACAATCTACTCTCTAGTTTCGACTTTATGAGTTCAACCCCTACATTGTTTAACTCAGGCACTTTACGCCCACAATTATCTAGCTGTTATCTCACCACGGTCCCAGATGATTTAGATGGTATATTCAGCGCCATTAAAGATGATGCCATGCTATCAAAATATGCGGGTGGATTAGGGAATGATTGGACACCAGTGCGTGGTATGGGTGCTCGCATTAAAGGCACTAACGGTATTTCTCAGGGCGTTGTTCCCTTCTTAAAAGTGGCTAATGATACGGCTTTAGCCGTTAACCAAGGTGGAAAACGCAAAGGCGCCATGTGCGCTTATCTTGAAACTTGGCACATTGATATCGAAGAATTTTTAGATCTACGTAAAAATACTGGCGATGATCGCCGCCGTACTCACGATATGAACACAGCCAACTGGATCCCAGACTTGTTTATGGAGCGTTTGATTAAAGAAGAACGTTGGACATTATTCTCTCCCAATGAAACACCTGAACTACACAATCTCTATGGTAGTGAGTTCCGTGCTAAATATGAGCAATACGAAGCTAAAGCCTCTCGTGGCGAGATGCAAGTTTTTAAAACCGTTAAAGCCAATGATCTATGGAGAAAGATGTTAGGCATGATCTTTGAAACAGGTCATCC
This sequence comes from Gammaproteobacteria bacterium CG22_combo_CG10-13_8_21_14_all_40_8, assembly GCA_002770795.1. GTDB lineage: Bacteria > Pseudomonadota > Gammaproteobacteria > Enterobacterales > 21-14-all-40-8. The sequence continues at coordinate 11,505 of PCTP01000205.1, forward strand.
TTGGATCACCTTTAAAGATCCTTGTAACCTACGTTCACCACAACAACATGTGGGAGTAGTGCATAGCTCAAACCTTTGTACCGAAATCACTTTGAATACCAGCGTGGATGAAATTGCTGTTTGTAATCTGGGCTCCGTCAACCTTGCTCAACACACCACAGCCGATGGCATTGATATGGAAAAACTTGAACGAACCATTTCAACCGCCATGCGTATGCTTGATAACGTTATCGACTACAACTTCTATTCCGTACCACAAGCCAGACATTCCAATCTATTGCACCGACCAGTCGGTCTAGGATTAATGGGATTCCAAGATGCGCTGCATAAAGTGAAATTAGCTTACTCCTCACAAGAAGCCGTAGACTTTGCCGATGTCTCCATGGAGGCTATTTCTTATTTTGCCATTAAAAGCTCTAATCAATTGGCACAAGAGCGTGGCACTTACCCAAGCTACCAAGGTTCATTATGGAGCCAAGGCATATTACCTATAGACTCTATCGCCTTGTTAGAAAAAGGTCGTGGCAACTATGTACAGGTGGATAAATCTTTCACGCTCGATTGGGAAACACTACGCAAGCAAATTAAAGCCACAGGGATGAGAAACTCTAATACCATGGCCATTGCACCAACAGCCACCATCTCTAATATCTGTGGTGTCAGCCAGTCTATTGAGCCGACTTACCAAAACATCTATGTTAAATCGAATCTGTCTGGTGAATTCACCGTGGTAAACCCCTACTTGGCAGATGAGTTAAAAACATTGGGCATTTGGGACGATGTGATGGTCAATGACATGAAATATTATGAAGGATCGGTACAAAATGTTGACCGCATCCCCGCCGACATTAAAAAGCGTTACTCTACCGCTTTTGAAATGGACTCTCGCTGGTTAATCGAAGCGGCTTCACGTCGTCAAAAATGGATTGACCAAGGCGAATCCCTCAACCTCTATCTGGCAGAACCTTCCGGTAAGAAACTAGATAGCCTCTATAAATTGGCTTGGGTACGTGGTCTTAAAACCACTTATTATCTGCGTTCATTAGGCGCGACTGCCGCAGAAACCTCTGCTGTTAGCTCCAAACCTAAGCAACAGGAAGAAGAAGACATGCCAAAAGTATGCTCCATCCTCGATCCTGAATGCGAAGCCTGTCAATAAATTTAGGGAGATTAAGATCATGTTAAATTGGGAAGATCCCATCGCTGCGTTCCATAATAAACCAGCACCACAATCCACTGAACAGGCCAAGCCTGTTCAGTCAATACCCAGCAACTCAGTTGTGGGTGAACGAGTAGAAGCGAATACAGCGACAAAAGAAACGGCTGCTTTAAAAGATAACCGTTTATCTGCCTATGCTCACTCAGAAGCAGGTTCAGCAGCCAATATCGCTAAAAATGCCGCTAAAGAAGAAGAGCTGGCTTACCAAGCCGCCTCTATGGAACCTGTTCGCGCTGAAGATAAACGCGTGATTACTGGTAAGGCAGACGTCAACCAATTAGCCCCCTTTAAATACCCATGGGCTTGGGATTACTTCCTTAATGCCAATAAAAACCACTGGACGCCATTAGATATCAGCATGGCACAGGATGTTCATGACTATAACCACAAATTAACCGTGGAAGAGCGTCATGTGTATGAAAATGTTCTAGCCTATTTAACCACCAGTGACGTTTTGGCCATGCGCAATATCGGTTTGGCGGTCATGGAAAAAATGCGCGCGCCTGAGCTGCAAATTTACCAAGCCAGGCAGGTTTACGAAGAGGCCCTGCACACTTGGACTTATCAACATTGTATTGAAAGCCTAGGACTCAACCAAAGCGAAATATACAACCGTTACCGCGTCGTGCCACAAATTAATGCCAAAATACGCATGGCAAACCGCCGCATTAACAGCATGTTAAGACCGAATATCGATCTCAACAACAAAGATGAACAACATAACTTTGTGATGGGTTACTT
>PCTP01000157.1 GCA_002770795.1 Gammaproteobacteria bacterium CG22_combo_CG10-13_8_21_14_all_40_8
ACGTTTATAAATTAAATAAATTACAGGAGACATCGATGTCTACTCTACAAGTTTATTGTTTGAAACCAGAACCTCAATGTATTTGTTCTGCACTGACTATACCTTCTAGTTTTTGGAAGAGAGCAAAAGGATTGCTTGGAAAGTCGTCAATGACTAACGAAGAAGGGGTACTTTTTTATCATTGCTCATCCATTCATATGATAGGTATGAAGTTTCCGATTGATGTAGTGTATCTGAATAACTCATTAGAAATTGTAAAGCTAGTGGAGTCAATAAAACCTTGGCAAGTATCTTTTTGTCATTCAGCGGTGCACACTTTGGAATTGGCTAGTGGCAGTATCTCAAAATCTAAGTTAAAGCTGGGTGAGAAATTGCAAATAAGAGGAATTGAATAATGCTTAAAACTTTAGCTGTGATTATAGGAAGTTTGTTGTTAATGAGTTGCGCGTCGAATGCTAATAGGTATTCTGAGAATAATCAGCGTTCTATTCTAGAACCACAGTTAACATTAGAACAACAATTATTGCATGCAAATCAAGCTTATGAAGAAGCACGACTTGAACAAGCGGAAAGCTTGTTTCAGCAGATAGTGACGCAACATCCGGGATTAAAAGATGCTTGGTTTAAGTTGGGAAATGTTTATCTTAGACAAGCTCGATTTAAAGCTGCGATACGATGTTTTGAAGAAACTATAAAATTAGATAAAAATGATGGCAGAGCTTGGTACAACTTGGCTCTTACACGAGTGAAACAGGGTGTTCAGGTTCTTGAAGCTGCCGAGCAAGTTGTTCCGCAAGATTCAGAATATCAATCCGATCTTATTAATTTACATAAGCGCTTATTGGAAAGAGTGAAAAGAGATGATGCAGATTAATCGGAGTACAGGTCAAGCATTAACACAATTTATTATTATTGGGCCATTATTTTTTGCCTTACTATTTGGTGTGTTTGAAACCGCGTATTTATATCGGGCTAAGGCAACATTAAATACCGCTACCTTTGAAGCAGCGCGAGCTGGATCTTTGCATAATGCTAAGCTCGAACCTATGAAGTCTGCATTAATCAATGGAATGGTTCCTCTGTTTGTAAAAGGTGATAAAAGTATTAAGGGATTAATGGATGCCTATAAAAATTCATTTTTAGAGGAAAAAGCAATGAGCTTGAGAATGAGTACCATAACAATCGTTTCACCCACTCTAGAAATTTTTAAGGCATTCAAAGATGAGAGAATGTATAAATTAGTTGATGATAAAAAAGAAAAACTACAGGAAATCTTACCCAATGACAATTTAAACTTTCGTATAACAAACACGAAGTCTGTGACTGTAGATGGTAAGGCACAAAAAATTAATATTCAGGATGCAAATCTATTAAAGATTAAAACCTATTGGTGTTATGAGTTAAAAGTGCCCATACTTAAAAATCTCATCTCAACTATTATTTCTGGTGGATTATTTGGAATATCGGCATCCCCGGAACAACGTGTTTGCAATCTCGGTAAGTTTGTTAATAAAGGTAGTCGTTTTATCGCTTTGTCATCACATGCAGTGGTGCGAATGCAAAGTCCTGTAGTTAGCTCAGGAGGTAATTTACAATGATAAAGAATATAGGAAATAAAAAAATGAAAGGTTTTTTCAAGTATAGTTTAGCCTTCGCCCTAGTTTCGTTCGCATACACAGGTCATGCTGAACAAACTTTGCAACACGTGGGTGAAAATGCTCAGTTGTTTAAGCACTGGTACAAAGTGAATGGAAATTATACTCTAATTACTTCTGCTCCCATTTTTCAAGAACAAGATACCGATACCTTCACTAAGGGTTATCGAGTGCCTACCAGTACTCAGGTTAGTGGCGCTTTGAGTCGGGAAATTTATGATTATGGGAAAAAACAAAGTTCCAACAATGTGTTTGAACAAGTGAGAGAAAGTTTAAAAAACAATGGTTATGAGGAGTTGTTTGTTTGTGAGCATGACAATTGTGGAGATGTTGGAGCATGGCAGCTCATGTTATCTGAAATGATTGGAGGAAAAGAAAGTTCGCAGTATTATTTGTCTGCAAAAAAACATCTGAGTGAAGATGATACCACTGAGTATTTTTCATGTTATGTGAATGAGATTGATGGTCAGACTAGAATGCTAGTCGATATGGTAGCTCCTCCACAACAACAACGATTTGATGTTGTTGTTAAAACAACAGATTTAACCCGAACGATTGAAAAAGATGGCAGAGTAGTTTTAGATGGTGTCTTTTTTGATACCGGTTCAGCTATTTTAAAGCCAGAATCCTCTAATGCATTGCAAGCCATGAGTAAGCTTCTTAATGAAAACTCAAATACCCGTTTTGCAATAGTTGGCCATACGGATAATGTTGGTAGCTTGCAATTTAATTTAAAACTTTCAAGCGATAGGGCTAATGCTGTAAAACAGGCCTTGTTAGATCAGTATCATGTTTCTGCACACCAAATTTCATCGGGAGGTGTCGGCCCTTACGCACCGATGACATCTAACGCCAATGATCAAGGTCGATCTTATAATCGAAGAGTTGAGTTGGTTAAACTTTAACTTTCTGAGCTTCAAAACCATTATTAGCCATGCAAAGTGTAGCAACTTACAGAATGCAAACACCGTTTAGGAATCGATAAAAGATTTCAAACAAAAAATTATCGTAACTACTCAGCGTATTTATTTTAAATAAAGCACAAAAATAACTTAACAGGTTTTTTGCGTAAATTTCGTTTAAAAACCATGTGTCTATAAGCAGTGCCGAACAGCAGCAATTCTCGGCAAATCTAATCCCCACCAGAACTAAAGGGCTAAAACTACCCACAAAAATAGTGTTTTCGCGCTATTTATCACTTTTTTTCTCTTTTTTAAGAAATATTTTCAAATAAATTGAACTTTTTCTAAAAATATCGATCAGATCAAATACAA
>PCTP01000130.1:0-392 GCA_002770795.1 Gammaproteobacteria bacterium CG22_combo_CG10-13_8_21_14_all_40_8
GCTAAGTTTTTTATATATTTCATCGCTGCTTATGCCAAGAATGCCGGCAAGCTTCTGGCTGGCTGCGGACTTATTCTTTATCTTAAAAGGTTCGGCAAATATTGAATTCAGGTTTATGGATATGGCGAGCTCTTTCAGGTTCCTGTCATAGATTACGCCGCGCTTAGGCAGAAGCGATACTGAAAGTTTATATTGGTTTAAAGCAATATCTGATAAGGATTTTGACGCGCCTAACTGGACAAATACTAGCCTGACGCCCAGTAGCGCGAATGCTATGATTAAAACATATAGAACTTTCCTTATACGGGAAGGAGTTCCTTTATACACGATTATTACCTATTTTTATCGGCCGCTTACAAACAGATTGGTTAAAGGGCCTTTTTTTGCTAAAT
>PCTP01000130.1:418-13459 GCA_002770795.1 Gammaproteobacteria bacterium CG22_combo_CG10-13_8_21_14_all_40_8
GGAGTCGCATCTCCAGGATCAACAATAACAGCATGGGTTTTAGAGGCTAATAACCAAAAGTAGTTATCGGTAAAACCTTGAATTGCCTGAATAGTGATGGCCATAATGCGCTCCAAGTGAAGGGTTTAATGATTTTATATTAAAACAGTAGCATAATAACAGAATGCAGCAAGATAAAACGGAAAGGCAAAATTCAAGCTACAGATTTCGACATTGGGAGAATTTACCCCGTGGGGAATCTTTACGTTTGATGGTTGGACATGAGATTGAGGACAGCTTGTTTCAAACGGAAGGTGAGCGCCTGCTTTTGGTCGGTTCAATGGCGGGGGAATTAGACGTTTCCTCTTTTCAAGGGGAACAAAAGATTTGTGTGGATGCTTGTCAAGGGCCTGATGTTGATCTGATGAATGAGCCGCATTGTCTTGCGATTCAAACTCGTTCTGTTGACATTGTAGTTTTACCATTGGTATTGGATTTCTATCCTTACCCGCATCAAATTTTAGCAGAATCTCATCGAGTTTTAGTTGAAGGCGGCTGTTTAATTATTATCGTCATTAACCCTTATAGTTTTTGGGGATTGAGGAGTTGGTGGGGGGCAAAACAACAGCAAGCCAATTGGCCTTCTACTTTGTTGTCAAATCGACGCATTGAGGATTGGTTAAACCTATTACAGTTTCAAATTTGTAACAAAAAGACTTTTGGTCCCTTGATGCCCATGAGATTAAGAAAAAAAACTTTACCTTTCTCTCTTTCTATGGGTAAAAAAAAGGCGAATCAACTCGGTGGTTTGAATATGTTAGTTGCCACTAAAACCACTGAGAGCATGATACATTTGAGGGATAGATGGAGACGATTTGAGCTACAGGGCAACCCTGGTTTCAGTAAAGCACAACTTTCAAGGTCACAACCATTCAGGCCCAAACAAGAGATAATTGTATATGAGAAATAAAGTTATTATGTACACTGATGGTGCTTGTAAAGGCAATCCAGGGCCTGGAGGTTGGGGCACAGTATTACGTTTTAATGATCAAGAAAAGTTGCTTTATGGTGGTGAGCCCTTAACGACCAATAATCGCATGGAACTGATGGCCGCCATTGAAGGCCTTAAGGCATTGACCCGCTCCTGTGACATTGAATTAACCACCGATTCTCAGTATTTACGAAAAGGCATTTTAGAGTGGATGAGCAATTGGAAAGTTAAGGGCTGGAAAACGGCTGCTGGTAAACCCGTGAAAAATGATGATTTATGGAAAATATTGGACCAACAGGTTCAAAAACATCAAATCAATTGGCATTGGGTCAAAGGCCATGCCGGGCATCCTGGAAATGAAAAAGCAGATGAATTGGCTAATTTAGGGGTGGAGGCGTATTTATGAGACAGATCGTATTAGACACAGAAACAACAGGATTGGAGCCTACTCAAGGCCATAAAATTATTGAAATAGGCTGCGTTGAACTCTTTAAAAGAAGAAAGACCAATAACAACTTTCATTGCTATCTGAATCCCGATCGTGAGATTGATGAAGGGGCTTTAGAGGTGCATGGTATCACCTCTCAGTTTCTGCAAGAAAAGCCCAGATTTATTGATGTAGTTGATGACTTTATCAATTACATTAAAGGGGCGGAACTTGTTATCCATAACGCGGCCTTTGATGTGGGTTTTTTAGATCATGAGCTCAAATTAGCCGGTCAAATATCAGGTCGTTCACTAGGGAAAATATCTGACTATTGCAGCGTTTTAGATACTTTAAAAGTTGCTAGAAAAAAACATCCTGGACAAAAAAATAACCTCAATGCGCTTTGTAAACGTTATGGCGTTGATAATTCCAACCGTGAATTACACGGAGCCTTATTAGATGCGGAAATTTTGGCAGACGTTTATGTTGTACTCACAGGAGGGCAAGCCAAATTAGCCTTATCCAGTGATCCCCAAGAGATTGAATCGGGTGTATCACAGATCCGCAGGCTCTCATTGCAACCTGGACAGTTAAAAATAATTCAAGCCACAGAGGATGAATTAATATCGCATCAAAAGCGTTTGGACGCTATTGATGCGTCTAGTGCAGGTTCGATTTGGCGTCAGCTCTAAATATACATAAAGAAAAAGCCCTGAATAACCAGGGCTTTTTCTTTGCAGTTTATTAATGTTTAACTGGTGACGTTAAAACATGGTTGCTATCTTCAGGAACATGGTGATTAATGAGTTTGTGCTCATACATGTATTCTGTTGCAGTGGGGAGTACCATATCTACCATAAAAAAACCCACTAAACTCATCACAACAGTATAGGGTAAGGCCATCAGCACCATACGTCCGTATGAAAGACGTATTAGAGGGGCAACTGCTGAAGTGAGTAAGAATAAAAAAGCAGCCTGCCCATTTGGGGTGGCGACACTTGGAATGTTGGTGCCGGTATTAATGGCAACGGCTAGCAGGTCAAAAGAATCTCGAGTAATGCTTCCTGCATGATAAGCTTTTAAAGCCTCTTGGATATAGACGGTTCCTACGAATACATTGTCACTAATTGAAGATAACAATCCATTCGCAATGAAAAATAAAGGTGCCTGATCTTCTGGAGGCGTTTGTAATACCCATTGTATTACCGGGGTAAATAATTGTTGATCACCAATGACGGCTACAATAGCAAAAAATACCACTAATAACGCGGTGAAGGGGAGTGCTTCTTCAAAGGCATGACCGATTTGACCTTCATCAATAATACCATTGAAAGCGGTGGCGAGTACAATGACGCTCAGACCAATAAATCCAACCTCGGCTAGGTGAAAGCCTAAGGCAATTATTAGCCATACGGCAATAATACCTTGGATAATGAGTGCCAGTTTTTGGCGAGAAGTGCGCTTAGCATCTTCTTGAGCCATAAAATCTTCCATTACAGTGCGAACACGAACGGGTAATTTCTCGCCATAACCAAACCAGCCTGTGATTTCTAAAATAACGGTAAGCGCTAAACCAGAAAATAATACTGGGATGGTGACAGGGGCCATTCTGAGGAAAAACTCTTTAAATGCCCAGCCTGCTTGGTGGGCAATTAATAAGTTTTGTGGTTCTCCCACTAGTGTCGTTACTCCACCTAATGCTGTGCCTATCAAGGCATGCATCATAAGACTTCTGAGAAAAGCTCTAAATTGAAATAAGTCCTGACGGTTTTCCTCATGTACAGTATCATCGGTGGTATGGTCGTGTTCATGATCATGAAAGTTTTTTCCTGAGGCGACCTTATGATAGACAGCATAAAAGCCTACTGCTACGGCTATTATGACAGCGGTAACCGTTAAAGCATCCAGAAAGGCCGATAGGAAAGCACCAGCAACGGCAAATGATAATCCTAGCAATGGCTTAGATTTGATTCCCAATAAAATTCTTGAGAATGTAAATAACAACAGTTCTTGAAGGAAATAGATGCCAGCTACCATAAACATCAATAACAAGATGACTGGAAGATTTGTTTGTACCTCATGATACAGAGTACTGCCGCTAGTCATACCAATGACGATTGCTTCAATGGCCAATAACCCACCAGGTTGTAATGGGTAGCATTTTAATGCCATGGCTAATGTGAAAATAAATTCAGCTATCAATAACCATCCAGCGATGACTCCACCCATAGTGAAGAAAATCCACGGATTAATAATAAGGAATGCGACAATGGTGGTTTTATACCATTTTGGCGCATGACCCAAAAAATTATGAATAAAGGCATTAGGGTATGATTCAATCATTTTATATCACAGTCAGTAAGTTTAAAGGTGCCTGGGAGTATAGCAGAGATTAAGGCTGTGTCGTGAATTTTGACTGTGAAATAATTTCTGATGAATTATCGATTCAACAGTTTAGTTATTTGAATGAAATATGTTATTCTGCTCCGATGAGTTGTTTTAGTCTATAGAGAGTTCCCATGGTTGGTCATCTTCGAGCACAAACCCCCGCAGCATTTGCTGAACAATATATTGTTGAATCTATTTGGAAAGGCAGATTTGCACCTGGTACAATTTTACCTGCTGAAAGAGAACTTTCTGAGCTGATAGGGGTGACTAGAACAACCTTAAGAGAAGTCTTACAACGCCTTGCGCGTGATGGTTGGTTGACCATACGCCATGGGGTTCCCACCAAAGTTAACCATTATTGGGATACCGCAGGGTTGAATATTTTAGACACACTGGCTTGTCTAGATGATTCCGGAGAGCTAGATTTAGTTTGGCAACTACTGGATGCTAGAACTGCAATGGGTGGAATATTCTTACGTAAGGCGATTAGAGCAAATCCAGAAAAAGTGATTGAGCTGTTAAAGCAAAGTGAGAAATTATCCGATGATGCGATTTCTTATATCAATTATGATTGGACTTTCCTGCATGGTATTACTAGAGCCACAGGAAACGCAGTCTACACTTTACTGTTGAATGGTTTTAAAACGCTTTATAAAAGAGTGGGGCGCTATTATTTCTCTAAGCCAGCGGCTAGAAGGTTAGCGTCAGACTTCTATAGAAAAATGATTCCATTGGTCGAAGAAAATCAAGTCGAAGCAGCTTTGAGCGCTTTTCATGATTACTGTAAAGACGGTGGGGAATTTTATAAATCACTCAGACAAGATATGCCATTACTGATGGATCTAGAAGATATTGATTAATATATCCACGATACCTGGAAATGTGAGTTTCAGCAAGGCGAGAAGTGTCCCTATTCAAGGCATGAAAGCGCAGTATGAGTTATTCTAAGCCACAATCACTTCATCAATTAATGGGCATGCGGCTATCACCTCTACACCATTGGCTGTTTTTTGCACCAATCTGACATCGAATCCCCATAATCTATGTAGATGTTTAATAACCTCATGGCGGGACTCAGAGAGTGGAATGTCATTATGGGGTATGTAGCTTAGTGTTAAAGAACGATCTCCTTTTAAATCTACCTGCGTCACTTGAATATTGGGCTCATTCATACTGAGGTTGTATTGATCAGATAGTTTTTGTCGAATATCTTGATACCCTTGCTCTTCATGGATAGCGGAAATAGCCAATGTACTTTCATTTTCATCATCCAGAACTGAGAAAAATTTGAATTGACGAATTAAGTGGGGAGAAAGAAATTGGGCGATAAAGCTTTCATCTTTGAAGTTCCTCATCGCGAAATGTAGTGTTTCTAACCAATCACATCCGGCAATGTCGGGGAACCATATTTTATCTTCTTCTGTGGGTTCACAACAAATACGTTTGATGTCCATCATCATGTTAAAACCTAATGCATAGGGGTTTATTCCACTATAGTAGGGGCTATCGAAATCAGGTTGGAACACCACATTGGTGTGGCTAGATAAGAACTCAAGCATAAAACCATCATTGATGAGTCCTTTATCATATAAATCATTCATCAAGGTATAATGCCAAAAACAGGCCCAACCTTCATTCATGACTTGAGTTTGTTTTTGTGGATAAAAATACTGTGCTATTTTTCTGACGATTCTAACAATTTCCCGCTCCCAAGGTTTTAAGAGAGGCGCATTTTTTTCAATAAAATAAAGAATATTTTCCTGTGGTTCGGAAGGAAATAGGTTATCGTCAACGCGGGTGCGTTTTTTAAGTAATTCTGCAGGTATTGTTTTCCAAAGTTCATTCACCATGCTCTGCTGGTGTTCTGCTCTTTCTTTTTGTAATTCTTTTTCATCACGCCATGAGAGATCTGGGCGTTTGTAACGATCAACGCCATAATTCATTAAGGCATGACAAGAGTCTAGAAGCCCTTCCACTTCTACAACTCCGTATTTTTCCTCACAATCCGCTATAAAATTTTTGGCAAATAATAGATAATCAACAATTGCACTGGCATCGGTCCAAGTTTTGAAAAGGTAATTACCTTTAAAGAAAGAGTTGTGACCAAAACATGCATGCGCCATCACCAATATTTGCATCAACATGGTATTTTCTTCCATTAAATAAGCGATACAAGGATTTGAGTTGATGACAATCTCATAAGCCAGCCCCATTTGGCCTCTTTTATATTGTTGTTCATCATGAATAAAACGTTTTCCGAAGGACCAATGATTATAACCAATGGGCATGCCAATACTGGCATAAGCATCTAGCATTTGTTCGGATGATATGATTTCTATTTGGTGGGGATAGGTTTCTAATTTGTAGGTTTTAGCTATTTTTTCAATTTCTATAAAATAGGCATCAATCAGCGCTTCGCTCCATTCTGCAGAATCAGTGAGCGGTTCTCTTTTTTTAGCTATAGTTTTTTGGGGCGTATTTTTTTTAACCATGTTCGCCACCCTTCTCTGATTGTTTTTGGAAAAGCTCTCTAAACATAGGGTAAATATCCGACGTCGTTTTAATGTGTTTCATAGAGAAATTACTGAGGCTCACCAAATTGCTATAAGCTCTCCATAAACTTTGATGTTCTCTTTGGGTGATTTCTATATAAGCGTAATATCTCACATCAGGTAAGATTGATGACTCAAGAATTTCTTGACAGTAAGCGGTGTCATCTTGCCAATTATCGCCATCAGAAGCTTGCGCTGCATAGATATTCCACTGAGAAGGAGGGTAACGATCTTTGATAATCGTTGTCATGAGTTCAAGTGCACTGGAGACAATGGTTCCCCCTGTCTCTCTGGAGTAGAAAAACTCTTCTTCATCGACTTCTTTCGCTTGAGTATGATGACGTATAAAAACGATTTGTACATTCTGATAGTTTTTACTCAGAAACAAATAGAGTAAAAGATAAAATCTTTTGGCAATATCTTTGGTAGCTTGATCCATGGAACCAGACACATCCATAATACAAAACATAACGGCTTGGGTCGTTGGAACAGGTTGTTTGGTATAGTTATTAAATCGTAAATCAAAAGTATCAATAAAAGGAATTCTTGAAATCCTTTTTCTGATTTCTTCAATTTCATGAAGTAAATGTTTTTCTTCATTGGTATCAGGTTTTTCAGCTTTTTGTAGTGCTTCAAACTCTTCTTCCAATAATTTAAGCTTCTTGTTAAGGTTTCCTGAACTGGCCTTTCTTCTTGCAAAAGCGCCTTTTAAAGAACGAACAATATTAATTTGAGATGGATTGCCTTCACTTGTATGACCCGCACGAACCGTTCTGTATTCAATAATTTTTTTAATTTGATTTTTCTTTAATCTGGGAAGTTCTAAATCTTCAAATAGCAGTTCTAAATATTCTTCACGCGTGAGTTGAAAAATAAAATCATCGTCTCCTTTTCCATCTTTTGAGGCTTGATTACCTTGTCCCTTTCCCTGTCCTGATAATGGACGTTTAAATCGATCTCCAGTAGTAAATTCTTTATTTCCAGGATGCACTCGATCATGTACTCCTCCTTTTCCCTGATGAAAAATAGGCTCTTGCATATCTCTTGAGGGTATAGAAATATTTTCCCCTTTTTCCAAGTCTTTGACACTTCTATTGCCGATCTGTTTTGCAATGGCCTTTTTAATTTGGTCACGTTGACGAGTGATAAATCGTTGACGGTTTACCGTGCTCTTATGTTTGCTTTTTCGTCGGTCAATGAGTTGCATAGACTATCCTCAAAAGATAAGGAAAATGTAAAAGTTTTCTCTTTTTAATACTCATTTAAAAAGAGAATGCTGGAGTTAACTAGATTTTCTAACTCTCAAATACCATTCACATAACAACCTGATTTGTCTTTCTGTATAGCCTTTCTCCACCATTCGTTGTACAAAACTTTCGTGCTTATCTTTTTCTTGTGCAGAAGATTTTGCACTGAAGGATATTACTGGCAACAAGTCTTCTGTATTGGAAAACATTTTCTTCTCAATAACGGTGCGAAGTTTTTGATAACTGGTCCACTTAGGTGTTTCTCCTCCGAGATTAGCGCGAGAACGTAAAACAAAATTAACCACTTCGTTTCTAAAATCCTTGGGGTTGCTTATTCCCGCTGGTTTTTCAATTTTCTCAAGTTCTTCGTTGAGAGAAGACCTATCGAAGCGTTCCCCAGTTTCTGGATCTCTAAATTCTTGATCTTGAATCCAATAGTCTGCATAGGTCACGTAACGTTCAAAGATATTTTGTCCATATTCAGAATAGGATTCCAAATAAGCAGTTTGAATTTCTTTGCCGATAAACTCAATATAACGAGGAACAAGATAACCCTTGATATATTCAAGGTATTTATCGTGTATTTCAGCCGGAAATTGTTCTTGTTCTAATCTTTGTTCTAATACATAAAGTAGATGAACAGGGTTTGCTGCAATTTCTTGATTATCAAAATTAAAAACACTGGATAGCACTTTAAAGGCAAATCGAGTGGAAAGGCCTTTCATACCCTCATCCACGCCAGCATATTCTCTATATTCGAGATAACTTTTTGCTTTGGGATCAGTGTCCTTGAGATTTTCTCCGTCGTAAACTCGCATTTTAGAATATATACTAGAGTTTTCAGGCGGAATCAATCGAGATAATACTGCAAATTGCGCCATCATATTGAGAGTGCCTGGGGCACAAGGGGCTAACTTTAAAGAGCTATCACTAATTAATTTGTCATAGATCTGTTTTTCTTCAGTAACTCGCAAACAATAGGGCACTTTGACAATATAGACTCGGTCTAAAAAGGCTTCGTTGTTACGATTATTTCTAAATGTTTGCCATTCTGATTCATTGGAGTGCGCTAATATGATGCCTTGAAAAGGCAGTGCGGAAAGACCTTCCGTTCCATTGAAATTACCTTCTTGAGTAGCAGTTAAAAGTGGATGTAATACCTTGATGGGAGCTTTAAACATTTCCACAAATTCCATTAAGCCTTGGTTTGATCGACACAAGGCGCCTGAAAAACTATAGGCATCTGGATCATTCTGCGAGTATTCATCCAACTTACGGATATCCACTTTACCCACCAAACACGAAATATCTTGATTGTTTTCATCACCAGGTTCGGTTTTTGCGATAGCAATTTGATTTAGAATGGATGGGAATAACTTCACCACTTTAAACTTGGAAATATCACCACCAAACTCTTTAAGTCGTTTGGCTGCCCAAGGTGACATAATCGAATTAAGATAGCGAGTCGGGATGCCATATTCTTCTTTTAATATAGGGCCATCCTCATTCTTATCAAAAAGTCCTAAAGGGGATTCAAACACAGGAGAGCCTTTCAGCGCATAAATAGGGCAGGACTCCATAATCAATTTCAATCTCTCAGCTAAAGAAGACTTACCGCCGCCCACAGGTCCTAGCAGATATAAAATTTGTTTTCTCTCTTCTAGCCCTTGTGCAGCATGTTTAAAGTAAGAGACTACATTTTGAATGGCTTCTTCCATACCAAAAAAATCATGGAAAGCTGGATATTGTTGAATGATTTTATTCGAAAAAATTCGACTGAGCCTGGGATCTTGTGAGGTGTCGATTTCTTTAGGCGTGCCAAAGGCTTGTAACATCCTTTCAGAGGCTGATGCATAGAAACTGGGGTCGTCTTTAGCCTTTTCCAGATATTCTTGCAGACTAAGCTCCTCTTCGAGAAGTTGATCGAATCTCTGTTGATACTGATTAAATATGCCCATTTGATCACCTCATATAATTAAATCATTCAATGTGTCTAGCTTTAGAGATAGTTTCTTATTAAAAGTTTTAAAAGTTTCAGATTATTTTTATCTATGGAGCTTTCCCTATTTAAAACAAGCCCTGATTAAAAAGTAAGCAAAATTTATTCCATTACTCCAAAAAGTGCTTCTATAACTTTAAGTTTAGACGGGTTTCTATGAAATAGGACGTTTTTTTAGTTGATTTTGTAACAATTTTTTTTATTTTTGCTCAAAATTTCAGAGATTGCGCTCTAACTGGTCGGGGGACTTGCCTTTGACCCTGATAAGCGAGTAGGATTAGGAACTATATAAAATATTTTCGACTATTATACTTGCCAAATTCGTAGTCTTGTCTATGGTATGTAGATGGAAGTCATTGCAGTTATAGCAAGAAAAGTAGAGTTAAATAACAATAAACCTCATATTTGAGTTGGGAGATATGCATGAAAAAGTTCATCGTAGGTTTATCCTTTATAGGATTTTTGGGCCTAACGGCTTGTGGGGGAGGGGGAAGTGATGTTCCTGATCCACAGATCCCCGATGGGACTGCGGGATCGGGTGGTGATGGAAGTGTCGCATTGACAGTTCCAGTTTATAGCCTAAGTACAGGACAAATTCCTTTACCGAATGATTTGCTTTTCAGTGGCACAACTGACTTGACTCTCAATATTCCTGTAGCCGATCCAACGGATTTAAGTGACCCAAAAGTAGCCCTGAGTGGTTTAGATGGGTGGTCAGCAATCGCGCCTTGGGCAATTAGTTTTGTGAATGATGGTGGAAGTGCAGATTTGAATCCATCCACCGTTGTTCCAGGCTCTACTATCCGAGTTTTTGAAACCAATGTGCTGCGCCCGGATGTGGTACCCGGTGTACCAGCACCAACAGGTCCAGTGGTTGGTGTCCAAAGAGAACTAACGCCTGGTGTGGATTATGTAGCACAAATGACAGCCTCTTTAACCGTCGGTGTGATTCCTTTAAAACCTTTAACGCCTCAAGCAACCTACATGGTGATTGTCACCAATGGTATTTTGGATACTAACGGAAATAAGTTAATACCTGATGGCCAATATGCCATTGCTAAAACCACGGCACCTTTGGTGGGAACTTCGGCTGCATTAGAGCCTGTTCGTCAATTGGTGAATGCTATGGAAAATACCGCCGTTGCTTTTGATAGCTCATTATCCAGAGAGGATATTGTTTTAGCCTATCAGTTCACGGTTCAATCTGTGAATAACGTGATGGATGCGGCAAAAGCTTTTTATATTGATTTTCCATTTTCTTTAGGGGCAAGAACCCCCTCAAGCTTTAGTAGCCTATTTACCACCACGGCTCCGTTCACTTCCATTGGTGCAGCAAACCTTTATAAAGGCCAAGTGACGATCCCTTATTTTCTAACAGCTCCTTCGATAACGAACCCCATTGCGCCGATCGCTAATTTTTGGACTACAGCACAGTTGGTACCCACTCCAACAGGTGAAATGGTGCCCAATCCTGGTGGTGCATTTGGTCACTTAACCTATGCCAATAGGTTACCTCAAAAAACAGGGAATGAAACGATTCCACTCTTGGTTTCTATGCCTAGATCAGAATTAGGTTGTGCTAAACCAGCTACAGGCTATCCTGTCATGATCTTCCAACACGGTATTACCTCTAACAGAACGGCCATGTTAGGTATCGCTGATACCATGGCTGCTCCACCTCTTTGTACTGCCGTTGTTTCAGGGGATATGCCATTACATGGTATTGATGCCAATAATGCAGTTCATTTGGGTCTAATGGCCGCTTCTGGTGGTCAAATTGGTTTATTTGAAGGTTATGATGGTTCAACCGTTCATGAAAGAACTTTCGGGGTAGATTTCTTAAATCAGGTTGGAGTTTTGGATGATAATGGTAATCCTGCTGTAACGGATGGTTTCCCTGATTCTTCTGGATCACTCTTTATTAATTTAAAAAACCTGCTTGTCAGTCGAGATAATACTCGTGAGGCGATTATTGATTTGCTTTCTATTGAAAAGGCTGTTCCTTATATGGATATTGATGGTGATACGGTACCCGATTTCGATGTGAATCATGTGTCTTTCATGGGACATTCACTCGGTGGTATCGTGGGCTCAAGCTTTACCGCTTACTCCGATTTTGTCAAAACCTCTATTTTGGCAAATCCAGGTGGTGGTATTATCGGTTTACTTAATGCTTCTGAGGCATTTGGACCTGTTATTCGTGGTGGTTTGGCTTCTGTTGGCGTATTGCCAGGAACAACAGCCTTTAATGCCTTTATGTTTGCAGCACAAACAGCTGTAGATAGTGGTGATCCAGCCAATACGGCGGATAGAGCCTTGGCTAATGATGTCCCAACGCTTATCATACAAGTGTTGAATGATGGCGTAGTTCCAAATAACTCACCTTTAGCGCCTATCTCTGGCACTGAGCCTTTGGCTCGATTGTTGGAAACTGACCAGATCCTTGCTGAGCTGATGGGAGAAACTGTTTTTGGTAATCGATTATTTCTAAAACTCAATGCTGGATTACATTCCACCGTATTAACACCAGACGATCAACAGGGTAACCCTATTGGATTATTGAATGTGACGCAAGAAATGCAATTTGAGATCGCAACGTTCATTGGTTCTGGTGGTCAAGCTGTGCAAGTGGGTGATCCGACCTTACTTGATCAATAATCAGTGTTTTTGTCTAAGATGACTTGACCCGTCGTTAAAGACCCGTTCTAATAAGGCCCCTGCTAGTAACAGGGGCTTTTTTTTTTGCCACAAGCTGATTAAGGCTTTATATTTGACCTATTTATTTCACAAATTGAGTTATTTGTGAATTGGAGACCCATTTTGGAACATTTGATTGAACTGGCATTATTTTTAGCGAAAGCTGTGATTATTGTCACTGCATTGATCTTTATGATAGGGAGTATCCTTTCTGCTGCACACCGACAAAAGCCTTCTGATGAAGGGATGATTGTCGTCCGTGATATCAGCTCAAAATTTAAAGACTTGCACGATGATATGTTGCTTGAGATCATGAATGAAAAAGATTACAAGGCTCATCAGAAAGAGCTTAAGAAAAAGGACAAAGAAAAACAAAAAGAGAAGAAAAAGAACGATAAAGCGCTTAAAAAAGCTAAAAAACAAGCATCAAAAAATCAAGATACAACCCTCATGGAATCTAAAAATGAAATTAAAAATAATGAATCCACAACCAAAGAAACTACAGATACTGAGGTAGTTGATACAGAAAATAGAGCATCTAGCGATGACACAATTGCTCTTGAACCCAAAGGTCGTATTTTCGTGCTAGATTTTGATGGAGGCGAAGATGCTCATGAAGTGGATTGCTTAAGGGAAGAAGTAAGCGCCATTTTAACCATAGCAACACCAGAAGATGAAGTACTACTCAGATTAGAAAGTCCAGGTGGTGTGGTGCATGGTTATGGTCATGCTGCTAGCCAGCTACAACGAATTAAAGACAA
>PCTP01000083.1:0-7945 GCA_002770795.1 Gammaproteobacteria bacterium CG22_combo_CG10-13_8_21_14_all_40_8
AAATCAGTGGTTAGAGATGGTAAGCTTAAAGGCTTTGTGGCAGAATTCATTTGATGTCTCTTGTGGTTTTTTATTTTGTCCAGACAACAAATATTTTACCGTAAAGAGGCATTTATTTCTTTTAAATCATCTAGTTAAGAGTGTTTTTGAATTTGATTTTAACTCCGAAACTTGAGTTATTAAAAAAGAGAAAAAAAGTGATAGATAGCGCGAAAACACTATTTTTATGGGTAGTTTTAGCCTTTTAGTTCTGGGGGGAATTAGATTTGCCGAGAATTGCTGATCTTGTTTATTACAAGTAGGATGAATGATATAAAACCAGAGCATGTTCTTATTCTTGAGGTTTTGTTTGTATAGAGCAATATAAGCCGCTCTTTCAATTTAAGGCAAATAAGGCATTTTGCTGTATTAAAAGAGCTGATTTAGCTCAATGTTGTGATATAATACGGCGCTCTAGAAAATATTGTTTTTTCACTAACTTCAAGAAAAATAAGAGAATTCTCAATTTATGGGTGATATGACGAAAGAAATCGTACCAATTAATATTGAAGACGAAATGAAAGTTTCCTACCTTGACTATGCTATGAGTGTCATCGTGGGTCGAGCTTTACCTGATGTTCGTGATGGGCTAAAGCCAGTTCATCGTCGCGTATTATTTGCCATGAATGATTTGGGCAACCACTTTAATAAAGCCTATAAAAAATCCGCTCGTGTTGTGGGTGATGTGATTGGTAAGTATCATCCTCATGGCGATACCGCAGTTTATGACACCATGGTGAGAATGGCGCAGCCGTTTTCATTACGTTATATGCTAGTTGATGGCCAAGGTAACTTTGGCTCTGTGGATGGTGATTCTCCTGCTGCAATGCGTTATACCGAAGTGCGCATGCAAAAAATGGCGCATGAGCTATTAGCTGATTTAGATAAAGAAACCGTTGATTTTGCAGACAACTACGATGGTTCTGAATCAGAACCTACAGTGATGCCAACCAAAGTGCCTAATTTATTGATTAATGGTTCATCAGGTATAGCGGTAGGTATGGCGACCAATATCCCTCCCCATAATATCACTGAGGTTATTAACGGCTGTTTAGCGTTGATCCATAATCCTGATATAAATGTTGAGGAACTCATGGAGCATATCCCTGGCCCTGATTTTCCAACGGCTGGATTTATCAACGGACGAAAAGGCATTGTGGATGCCTATCGAACGGGACGCGGCAAAATTTATATGAGAGCCCGCACCCATTTTGAAGCGGTTTCAGAAAGCACCACAGCTCGTCAGCAAATAGTTATCGATGAATTACCTTATCAAGTCAATAAAGCTCGATTGGTAGAAAAAATTGCTGAGTTGGTGCGAGATAAAAAAATTGAAGGTATCACCGCTTTAAGAGATGAGTCTGATAAAGATGGTATGCGTGTGGTGATAGAATTGCGACGCGGCGAAGTGCCTGAAGTGATCTTAAATAACCTTTTTGCGCAAACACAAATGCAAAATGTATTTGGGATTAACATGGTTGCCATAGTTGATGGACAACCTAAGCTATTCAACCTGAAAGAAATTTTACAAGCTTTTGTGAATCATCGTAATGAAGTTGTCACTCGACGCACTATTTATGATTTACGCAAAGCGAGAGAGAAGGCACACGTTTTAGAAGGCTTAGCCATTGCTCTAGAAAATGTCGATCACATTATTGCTCTGATTAAACAGTCTGCGAATCCAGCAGAAGCCAAGCTACAATTGATTGCTAAAGAATGGCCGATTGGTGATGTCGCCAAAATGTTAGAAAGAGCAGGTTCAGGCGCTTCACGTCCAGAAAATCTTCCTGAAGATTTTGGTGTGGTAAATGGGGTCTACAAGCTGGCTCCAGAACAAGCTCAAGCGATTTTGGATTTAAGACTCCATAAATTAACAGGTTTAGAGCATGAAAAAATACTCAATGATTATAAAGAGTTATTAGATTTAATTGCGGAGTTATTATTGATTTTAAGCTCTAAAGAACGTCTTACTGAAGTGATTTGTGAAGAGCTCCAAGAGATTTTAGAAAAATATGCTGACTCACGTTTAACCGAAATTATGGAAAATCGTTTGGATCTGACCTTGGAAGATCTGATCACTGAACAGGATGTTGTGGTGACCTTATCCCATGAGGGTTATGTGAAATATATGTCCTTAGGTGAATACCAAGCGCAACGCCGTGGTGGTCGTGGAAAATCTGCGACCAAGATGAAGGAAGAAGACTTCATTGAGCGATTGTTAGTTGCAAATACCCACGATAATATTCTGTGTTTCTCTACTTACGGTAAAGTCTACTGGCTAAAAGTTTATGAGTTACCAGAAGCAAGTCGTGGTTCCAGAGGCAAGCCTATTGTGAATTTATTACCATTAGATGGTGATGAAAAAATAGCCTTTATTTTACCTGTGAGAGAATATACCGAAGATCAATTTGTATTTATGGCTTACAACACGGGAACAGTGAAGAAAACACCATTGATGGATTTCTCAAGACCTAGAGCAAATGGCATTATTGCGACCAGCTTATTGGAAAATGAACATCTTATTGGTGTGAATCTAACCAATGGCAATGATGATGTGATGATGTTTAGTTCGAGTGGTAAAGCGATTCGTTACAACGAAAATCAAGTGCGTTCTATGGGGCGAGTGGCTCGTGGTGTCAGAGGCATGAGGCTGTTGGGCGATGATCAGCTGGTATCATTGTTAGTGGTTGAACCCGATGGACAGGTTATGCTGGCCACAGAAAATGGCTTTGGTAAGCGAACAGCCATGGAAGATTTCCCTCTGCGCGGACGAGGCGGACAAGGAGTGATTGGTATCCAAACTTCAGAACGAAATGGTTCTTTAGTGCGAGCAATTCCTGTGATGGATGGTGATGAGTTTATGTTAATCACCAATGGTGCAACACTGATTAGAAGTCGCACCGATGAAGTGAGAGTCATGGGTAGAAATACTCAAGGTGTCACTTTGATTAAGCTATCAAAAGGCGAGCTTTTAGCGGGTATGCAACGTATTGAAGAGTTACCAGACGCAGAATTATTTGGTGAAATTGAAGAGCTTGAAACGGCAATCATCGAAAATTCTCATGATGATATGACACCATCAGCAGATGTGTCTGAAGATGATGGCGCAACAGAAGATGACTCGCAACAAGATGATTCTCCAGATGAATCGATTTAAACTCAACTTTTTCAACGAAGAATAAGATGCAAGCTCAAGAAAACTTTGGTTTTAACTTTAGTGCAGGACCGGCCATGTTGCCGGTTTCTGTTATGTTGGACATTCAAAAAGAACTGTTGAACTGGCAGGGATTGAATCGGTCGGTGATGGAAATATCCCATCGCAGCGCTCCCTACATGGCGATGATGTCTGAAGCAGAACAATCAGTCAGAAGACTGTTACAGATACCTTCTGATTATCAAGTACTATTTGTACATGGAAGCGCCAGCCATCAGTTTGCCATGGTACCAATGAACCTTTATCAATCGGGTACCATGGATTATGTTGATACAGGGACTTGGTCTTGCAAAGCGGTAGCTGAAGCGAAGAAATTCGGTAAAGTGAATCATATTCAAGGATTGAAAATGGATAATAATTCATTGACTGAATTGAAAGCGCCTAATGAATGGTCGTTATCCGATGATGCCAGTTTTCTCTACTATGCGCCTAATGAAACCATTGGTGGTGTAGAGTTTGCCGAAACACCAGACACTCAACTACTTTATGGTCGTTCTGTTCCTTTAGTTGCTGATATGTCTTCTAATATTTTGTCCAAACCCATTGATGTGAACCAATTCGGTTTAATCTATGCAGGCGCACAAAAAAATATTGGTACTTCGGGTGTTACTTTGGTGATTATTCGTGATGATTTATTGCCATTAGTGGATCCCAAAGTAGCCACCATGCTGCAATATGCTACCTACGCCAAACACCAATCTCTATATAATACCCCTGCGGTTTTTCCTGTCTATGTTGCAGGCAAAGTATTCAAGTGGATTGAAGACTGTGGTGGATTAGCCGCCATGGAAGCATTGAGTGCTCGAAAAGCACAAACCTTATATGACTTTATTGATCAGAGTGATTTTTATACCAATCCGATTAACCTAAATTCACGTTCCAGAATGAATGTCCCATTTATATTGGCAGATCAACAATTGGATGCGGTTTTTCTCAAAGAAGCAGAAAAACAAAAGCTTTATGGTTTAGAAGGCCATCGTTCAGTTGGAGGCATGCGAGCCAGTCTATACAATGCTATGCCAATTGCAGGGGTTGAAGCTTTGGTTAATTTTATGAAAGAATTTGCACTTAACCACGGTTAATTTATTTCCTTGTTACGAAAGCATCATTGGAGAGTTACATGAATATTGATCTTG
Source organism: Gammaproteobacteria bacterium CG22_combo_CG10-13_8_21_14_all_40_8 (assembly GCA_002770795.1). Taxonomy (GTDB): domain Bacteria; phylum Pseudomonadota; class Gammaproteobacteria; order Enterobacterales; genus 21-14-all-40-8. Next base: position 4,390 of record PCTP01000083.1, read on the forward strand.
TCTCACTAGCCAATAAAGGTATCAGAGGCCTTCACCCTTATCTACCAGGTAAACCGGTTAGTGAGTTGGAAAGAGAGCTGGGTATTTCTGATATTATCAAATTAGCCAGTAATGAGAATCCTGCAGGTTGTAGCTCTCTGGCTCAGCAGGCTATCCAAAATGAATTGGTTGATATTACCCGTTATCCAGATGCCAATGGCTTTTATTTAAAAGAGGCCTTGTGTGAGCATTTGTCTGTCGCGATGGATCAGATAACTTTAGGTAACGGTTCTAATGATGTCCTTGATCTAATTGCTCGAACTTTTGCTGGGAAAGATGATGAAGTGGTGTTCTCACAACACGCATTTGTGGTCTATCCCATTGTAACTCAAGCCGTTGAGGCCAAAGCAGTCGTTGTTCCTGCGCTGAATTATGGACATGATCTCAAAGCGATGGCTGAGGCGATTAGCGACAAATGTCGTTTAGTTTTTATTGCTAACCCAAACAATCCCACTGGTATTTGTTTATTTCATGATGAATTGTTGGCTTTTATACAACAAGTGCCTAAAAATGTGATGGTGGTGATTGATGAAGCTTATTACGAATATGCAACAGACGATCGATACCCGCAAACATTGGCTTGGTTACAAGAATTCCCTAATCTCATTATCACACGCACGTTTTCTAAAGCTTATGGCTTAGCGAGTTTACGAGTCGGTTACAGCATCAGCCACTCAGATGTTGCTGGTTTACTGAACCGAGTCAGACAGCCTTTTAATGTGAACAGTTTTGCATTAGCAGCAGCAACTGCCGCATTAAAAGATAAGGCATTTTTAAAGCAAGCCGTAGATCTCAACCAGCAAGGTATGGATTATCTTCAGAAAGAATTGAGCAGATTAGGCTATGATTTTATCCCTTCCCTGGGTAACTTCATTACTGTGGATATGGATTGCGATGCTATGGATATTTATCAAAAATTGTTACAGCAAGGTGTGATTGTGCGACCAGTGGCTAACTACCAAATGCCTCAACACCTGAGAGTGAGCATTGGACTGATGCAAGAAAATCAGCGATTTATCCGTGCACTAAAATTGGTAGCGGGTCGATGAAAGGCAAAATACCTATCCCCGTTATTACCATTGATGGGCCAGGTGGCGTTGGTAAAGGAACCGTCTGCAAGGAATTACAAAAGCAACTGGGATGGCACTTATTGGATTCTGGTGCACTTTATCGAGTCTTGGCATTGGCTGCAAGGCGTCATCAAGTTGAATTAAACAACGAAGAAGCATTAGTGGCATTGGCTGCTCATTTAGATGTTCAATTCGTTCTCAAGCCTCAAACGGAATTATTATCCGTGGTGTTAGAAAGTGAAATAGTAGATTCAGCCCTTAGAACCGAAGAAACAGGAAAGGATGCTTCCATCATCGCAGTTTTACCCAGAGTCAGAGAAGGCTTATTAAGACGCCAAAGAGCATTTCGCCAAGATCCGGGACTCATTGCGGATGGCAGAGATATGGGGACCATTGTTTTTGCAGATGCTCAGTTGAAAATATTTTTAGATGCTACCCCTGAGGAGCGGGCCGAAAGGCGATATAAGCAGTTGAAAGAAAAGGGGGAAAGTGCTAATATTTGCGCCCTCTTGGAGGACATCTGCGAAAGAGATGCTAGAGATCGCCATAGAGCCGTTGCCCCATTAGTGGCCGCTGATGATGCGATATCTATAGATACAACGCATATAGATGTTAACCAAGTAGTTGAAATGATTATAAAAAAAGTGTTTGAAATTTGGCCTGAACTTGAAATTAAGCTTGCAAATTAATCCACTGGCTTTAAGTCTTTTTTACTAAAATGTAACAAAAACCGTGATCTGCTCAAGGATGATGATGCAGGTTAAATGATGGCAACCCATTTTTATTTGGATTTTTAAATGGCCCAAAACCAGAAGTATGAATAATCTTTTAAACTATACATACTCTTTTTAATCAGGTATTAACTAATGAGCGAATCCTTCGCCGATCTCCTTGAAGAAAGTTTTAACGAACTTGAAATGCAAACCGGTTCAATTATCGAAGGTACAGTTGTTGCTGTCGATAATGAAACAGTCACTGTTGATGCAAACCTTAAATCTGAAGGTGTTATCCCTTTATCAGAATTCCGTAACGATGACGGAACTTATACTGTTAAAGTAGGTGATAAAGTCCATGTAGCTTTAGAAGCTATTGAAGATGGTTATGGTGACACTCGTCTTTCGCGTGAACGTGCTAAGCGTATGGAGTGTTGGATTTCTCTAGAAAAATCATTTGCGGCTGATGAAACCATTATTGGTATTATCACTGGCAAAGTTAAAGGCGGTTTTACAGTCGATATCGACTCTATCCGTGCTTTCTTACCAGGTTCTTTGGTTGATGTACGTCCAGTGCGAGATACAACCCATCTGGAAGGTAAAGAATTAGAATTTAAAGTAATCAAATTAGATCAAAAGCGTAACAATGTCGTTGTTTCAAGACGTTCTATCATTGAGAAAGAAAGCAGTGTTGAGAGAGATGCTCTATTAGAGAATCTGGAAGAAGGTCATATCGTTAAAGGTATCGTTAAAAACTTAACAGATTACGGTGCATTCGTTGACTTAGGCGGCGTAGACGGTTTACTACATATTACAGACATGGCATGGAAACGTGTTAAGCATCCTGGTGATGTGGTACAGGTTGGTGATGAAATCGATGTTCGTGTATTGAAGTTCGATAAAGAAAAAGTTCGTGTGTCTCTGGGCTTGAAGCAATTGGGTGAAGATCCATGGTTAGACATTGAAGCACGTTACCCAGAGGGCAGTCGCTTGAAAGGTCGTGTCACTAATTTAACGGATTACGGTTGTTTCGTTGAAGTTGAAGAAGGCGTTGAAGGTTTAGTTCACGTTTCAGAAATGGATTGGACTAATAAAAACATCCACCCATCTAAAATCGTTAACTTAGGCGATGAAGTTGAAGTGATGGTTCTTGATATAGATGGCGAACGTCGTCGTATCTCTTTGGGCATCAAACAATGTATCCCCAATCCATGGAACGAATTTGCTACTTCATTCAACAAGAATGATCGCGTTAAAGGTGTGATCAAGTCTATCACTGATTTCGGTGTGTTCATCGGATTGGATGGCGGTATCGATGGTTTAGTTCACTTGTCTGATTTATCTTGGAATGATACGGGTGAAGAAGCCGTTCGTAACTTCAAAAAAGGTCAAGAAGTTGAAGCAGTTGTCATGTCTGTTGATCCAGATCGCGAAAGGATCTCTTTGGGAATCAAGCAATTGGATAGCGATCCAGTCACTGACTTTATTGCTCAAAATCCAAAAAACACCACAGTGAATGGTACTGTTATCGAAGTTGATGCAAAAGCAGCAACTATCGAATTAGCGCCTGAAGTGACTGGAAGATTACGCGCGTCTGAAATCAGTTCTGAACGTGTTGAAGATGCAACTAAGCATTTGAAAGTTGGAGATGTTATTGAGGCCAGGATTACTGGTGTTGATCGTAAAAATCGCATCATCAATCTTTCTATCAAAGCAAAAGATGTTGCCGAAGAA
>PCTP01000083.1:7986-13714 GCA_002770795.1 Gammaproteobacteria bacterium CG22_combo_CG10-13_8_21_14_all_40_8
ATCAACACCTACTACCTTAGGTGATTTGTTGAAAGAACAAATGAGTTCAAACGATTAATTTGTCTCATTTAAAAAAACCGCCGTAAGGCGGTTTTTTTTTGGATAAAAGACTTAACATTTAAATTAATTCAGATAGACTTAACTTATAGTGTTCGTGATTGAAGTCATTTTCAAATGAATGAGAAAAAATTACAAAAAGAATTAAGAGCTATTCAAAAAGAGTTAGATGCCGCTCGCCCGCAAAATGCATTAACCTTGTGTGAAAACCGATTAAAAAAATCGCCTCATCACCCGCTATTTACGAATATTAAATCTGAATGTTTAGCTAAGCTAGGGCGTTTTGATGAAGCGATCATCATTATTCAAAAGCAACTTAAACATAACCCGAGCGATCACGGAAATTGGAATAATCTAGCCATCACCTGCCGAATGGCACAGAAGCTAGAAATGGCTATTGAAGCCGAAAAAAAGGCTCTGGTATTGAGTCCCAACAACATAGGGTACATTTTTATGTTGGGCTCGTTGTATGATGAAGCAAGGGATTTTGATCAAGCCTTAGTTTATTTTCGTGAAGCCAAAAAATTAGCACCTCAAGAGCATAGAATACAATTCATAACTGCACAAACATTAATGAAAATGTCAAGACTGCTAGATGCAGTTGAAGCGCTGAAAAAAATACCAGCGAACCTATCTGTTCACTTTTTATTTTTAGATATTTATACAAAACTGAATTGGTATGAGGAAGGGAAATTTCAACTTGAGCAAATAAGAAAAAAAATGTCCAATACGACACACCATTTGATGATTTATATAAATGGCCTTATCGGATTAGGCATGTTGGATAAAGCGAAAGAAGTGATGAAAACAGTTCCATTTGTAGCAGAACCTCATTACATACAGAGTTTATTATGGTGTGGTGGTTGTGATCTCCAGCTTCTTGCAAAGGTAGAAAGCGCTCTTATTAATATGCCACTGAATGACTTGTCCCGTAAAAACCTATATTCATCACTTTCTGAAAATTATCAAAAAATAGATAAATTAAAAGCAAAAAAATATTTAGATGCGGCTAACGAAATTAATCATACCAAGTTAATTCCACATAATATAGATTTTGTTGAAGAGTTCACAAGCATACAACAATCTTTTGCTTCTGTTCCCAAGCAAACAGTTATAAATAATACAAGTAAACCAATTTTTATCATCGGTATGCCTCGTTCTGGAACCACCTTGGTGGAAAGTATTATTTCGTCACATAGTCAAGTGGCTGCTGCTGGAGAAGCTCCATATTTTTCAAGATTGATGAATAGCATCAATAGGCCATATTTCGAACAAAAAGATAGAGAAGAAACAGTGTATGGATGTATGAGTTTAGTACCTAAATGGAATAGTCAGAATTTTGAAACTCTTTCCAATCAGTATATGGAAATGTTAAATCAACATTCACCAGATGCTTTAAAAATAACTGATAAATTTTTACATAATTTTCTATATGTTGGATTGATTGCTAAAATTTTTCCCAACGCAACAATTGTGCACTGTATGCGTCATCCTGTAGCAAATTGTATGAGTTTATATAGAAAAAATTTACGACCTCATCACCATTATGCTTCTGATTTTAAATCAATGATTCAATATTACAACTTGTACAAGGAACTAATGAATTATTGGAAGGAAAATGTCCCTAATTTAAATATGTTAGAAGTTGCTTATGAAGATGTTGTTATGAATATTGAACCTAAAACCCACGAGATTTTAGACTTTTGTGGATTACCTTTTGAGCAAGCTTGCTTAGATTTTCATAGTAATAAACGTATAGTTTCTACCATGAGTAATACACAAGTGAGAAGTGATCTCTATACCAGTTCATTGAAGCCTTGGATTGGATATGAGTCAGATTTTGCTGAGCTGATTGAAGCTTTTGGCATCTGAAAAACTCATTCAATTAAGATGACATTATATGGAACGCAATCGTTATGAACAATAACTCCTTGGTAAATATTCCACTCCTTGCCATCACTTAAAATGAGCCACTTGGATAGGAAGAATATTAACATTGGAATGGATAAATATTACCCAAATGCAGAATTTTTGTTAATTCATCCAATGCACGACGGCTCTCAACCAGTAATTGTGGATCAGCTAAATCTGCTTCACAAATGCGATCTCTATAATGCTTTTTTACCCATGTCTGAAGTGTTTTATATAAGTGTGGTGTGAGTAAGCAATGCTGATTCATGGCTTGTAATTCTGCTTCGGTCAAAACAATTCGCTGACGTAAACAGGCGGGGCCTCCGCCGTTTCTCATACTCTGTTTCACATCATAAATTTTGACTTCAGAGATTAACTTATCTTGTTGAGTGAGCTGTTCTAAATATCGATTCACATGAACATTTGTTTGACATTCGGAAGGGCAGATTAACATCATGCTTCCATCAGCTTTACTCAGCAGTTGGCTGTTAAATAAATAGGAGCTGACAGCATCTGATACACTCACATCTTGTTGTTTCACTTCGATAAATTGTAGTTTTTTAGAACCTGGGTATTTTGCATTGAGTTCATTGATTACTGCTTGTTTATTTAAAAAAGCTTGTTCGTGAAAGAACAAAACATTGCCATTACCAACTGCAATCACATCATTGTGAAAAACCCCCATGTCAATGGTCTCTGGGTTCTGTTGGGCGAAGACGCAATGTTCTTGATTAAGATAATGTAAACGTGTAATAGACTGGGAGGCTTCAAAAGTTTGACGAGCAGGGAATCTCCTTGGCATCGGTTGATTGGCATCAAAGGCATATTTTCCAAACACAAAAAATTGCAATCCCACATCTCCATACTGATCACAAAATCTGGTATGGTTGGCTGCACCCTCGTCGCCAAAATGATCCCCACTGGGCAGGGCATCATGGTGGGTAAAGTATTTATTATCTGCAAATAGGGCTTTTAAAATATTTCCTGTCGATTTCCATTCTATTGAACGATGGAACTTATTAGATAAGTTTGCCGGTGTAAAATGTACTTTTTGATCTTGGCTATCCGCACTTGGACTCATGGTACAAGCATTAGCTGTCCACATGCTGGAGGCTGATGATACTGCCACTAAAAGTTTAGGTGCTTCCTTAGCAACCTTTGTAATTATTTCAGTATCAGTACCACGAAATCCCAAAGCTTTGAGTGTATGAATATCTGGGCGTTCCAAGGGGGGGATGATTCCTTGCTTGAATCCCATATCATGTAACGCCTTCATCTTGTCTAGACCTTGCAATGCACCTTCTTTAGGATTAGATGCAGAGGAGGCGCTATTGAGAGAAGCGACATTTCCAACTGATAATCCTGCATAATTATGGGTAGGACCTACTAAGCCATCGAAGTTTATTTCATATGCTTGTTTTGTCATGATTTAGGATCTCTTAAACTAGAACGGACGGTTCTCAGAATTTAATAAGTTTAGAACAATGGAGAAACAATGACTTCGTCACCAGTGCTTATATGTAAAATATCAGCAAGTTGCTGAGTGACATGTATATCCTCATCAAGATGTTTAGGAAAATAGGCTGTACTGGCTCGATAATCCATGCAATGGGTGTTGGCAATAAGATAGAGTTTACATTTTTGTTTATTAGGATCATAGGAAGAGCCTATGTTTATCTGATGTAGGGATGATTTGGTAATGGTTGCTATGGTATCTGTATCACACTCAATTGTGGGGCCTGCATCAAAAATATCGACATAACCATGAAATCTAAAGCCATCGGCTTTCAATAGTTTTAAAGCAGGCTTGGTGTCTGGGTGCACTTTGCCAATGATGTTTTGTGCTTCATGAGGGAGTAATGAGATATATATAGGGTACTTTGGCATTAGTTCGGCAATAAACTGGTTATTTCCCATGCCACTGATTTTATCGGCCTCAGAAAATGACATCGTGAAAAAGTGCCCGCCTATAGCATCCCAAAAAGGAGAACGGCCATTTTCATCAGAATATCCTCTAAGCTCGGCAATGACCATATCTGAAAATCTTTCCATATTTTGAGCAATAAAAAGAAAACGAGATTTAGAGAGTAACTTCCCATTATTGCCTTTGCGATGATCGGGGGAGAGAAAGAGGGTACAAAGTTCAGTGGCACCAGTATAATCATTACCCAACATTAATACTTCTCTAGGATTGTGCACATCCAAAGTTGGACTACTATGAACCACGGTACCTACTTTGTAGGTGTAAAAGGGTTGTTGCATACCTACGGCGGCATCAAGGGCGCTGGTCCCAATCACATCTCCAGTTTCAGAGTCTTCAAGAACGAAGAGGTAATATTCATTGTAAGCCTTATCTACGTTTTTGCTAAAAGCCTCAATTGAAGCGATAATTTTATCTTCCAGCCTGTCACGATCAGCTGGTAATGTTGTCAGACCATGGCCCGCTTGTTTGGCTAGATTGTAGAGTTGTTCTAAATCACTATGTTTTACAGGGCGGACGATTGTCATACAAATGGGCTAAAATCCTTGTTTAAAAAAGTGAAATCATTGTACACCAATTTTTGATTTTTCAAAATGTCAGAGAATGTTGTGATAAATAGCTGGTTTTATCAGGGTATCCGTCTGTTGTTTTCTATTGAAAAAATAAATTATTACCAATAACGGGTAGATTTTCTGGCTTAAAACCTTCAAGATACACATACTAGTAGCGAGGGCAAGCCTGTTTGGCCGTAGTAGATCAGTCTATTCTTGGACTGGCTCCTATGTGTCTGAAAAGCATTCAATATAGCAAGCATTTAATAGAGAGAAATTATGAGTAGTATAGTCAGTAGACAAACCTTCGATGAAGTAATGGTTCCTAATTATTCTCCTTCATCAGTGATACCCGTTCGTGGGGAAGGTGTTAATCTTTGGGATGAACAGGGTAATCAATATCTTGATTTAGCGGCTGGTATAGCTGTTAATGCTGTGGGCCATTGTCATCCCAAAGTAGTTTCAGCTTTAAAAGAGCAAGCAGATAAATTGTGGCATCTGAGTAACGTCTACACCAATCAGCCTATTCTAGAACTCGCCCAAAAAATGATTGACGCGACTTTTGCCGATAAGGTTTTCTTTGCCAATTCAGGTGGTGAAGCAAACGAGGCTGCATTTAAGTTAGCGCGTAAATATGCCAGTGATAATTTTGGCCCTGAAAAAAATGAAATTATCGCATTTAAAAATGCATTCCACGGAAGGACCTTATTTACCGTGAGTGTTGGAGGACAACCTAAGTATACTCAAGGTTATGAACCCATTCCCGGCGGTATTACCCATTTAGAGTTTAACAATTTAGAGCAGCTAAGTGCTCAAATATCCGATAAAACCTGTGCTGTAGTACTTGAACCTATTCAGGGAGAAGGCGGTATTTTACCCTGTACAGCCGCTTTCATGCTTAAAGTGAGAGAGTTATGTGATAAACATCATGCATTGATGGTTCTTGATGAAGTGCAAACTGGTGTGGGTCGAACAGGCAAGCTTTATGCCTACATGCATTATCCGATCATTCCTGATATTTTAACAACAGCTAAAGCCCTTGGCGGTGGTTTTCCTATAGGCGCAATGCTGACAACAGATAAAATTTCTAAATCTATGGGCATAGGAAGTCACGGCTCAACTTATGGTGGTAACGCCTTGGCTGGAGCTGTTGCTGGAGCTGTTTGGGATATTATTAATGATGAAACTGTGCTGAATAATGTGACTAAGCATGGGCAATTATTAAGAG
>PCTP01000001.1:0-2908 GCA_002770795.1 Gammaproteobacteria bacterium CG22_combo_CG10-13_8_21_14_all_40_8
TGACTATTCGCCTCAATCCATCGAAAAATCTGACTCAATCAGGCTTGCCCTCGCTACGATCGCTATTCTCGGGCAGGCTCCTGGTGAAAATAGCTAGATTCATTAAATTTGTATTCAATTGATGAATTTAGCTTGGAATACTGATAAACTTTAAAAAAATTTTGAGTTTTCGTTTTGTTACCATTAATTAATCGTCCCTTCCTTAAATGGGCTGGGGGAAAAAGGCTATTAACCCCTAAAATATCACAAAGCCTGCCTGATGGTAATCGTCTCATTGAACCTTTTGTGGGCGCTGGTTCGGTGTTTCTCAACTGTCATTTTCCAAAGTATATTTTATCAGATATCAACCAAGATCTGATTAACATTTATCAGATTTTACAAAAAGATGCTGGTAATTTTGTTGATTTGGCGAGCCAATATTTCACTGCTGATCACAACAAAGAGAGTCAGTATTATTTATTAAGGGAACATTTCAATCAGTTGCCAATGGGCTCAGAAAGAGCTGCTATATTTCTCTATCTCAATCGACATGGTTTCAATGGCCTGTGTCGATATAACCAAGCGGGAGGATATAACGTTCCTTACGGTAAATACCTAAAACCTTATTTTCCTGAAAAAGAAATGCATTTCTTTGCAAAACGAGCTTCTAATGCCGTATTTTATTGTCAGGATTTTGTTCAGGTGATGAAAAAGGCAAAAAAAGATACTGTAATTTATTGTGATCCTCCCTATGTACCATTAAATAAAACCGCCTATTTTACTCAATATGCTCAAGCAGTTTTTGGTGTTAAACAACAGCAAAAACTAGCCCAATTGGCATTGAGTTTGAGGGAGAAAGGGATCTCCACTGTGATATCAAATCATGATAATGAGGTGACACGAGCGTTATATAAAGAGGCAGAGATTGAAAGCTTTTATGTGCAACGAACAATCTCTTGTGAGGGCTCTACTCGAAATAAAGTTAAAGAGCTTTTGGCCGTTTATAGAGGGAAATAATAAGTATCGAAACAGATGCTTATTATTGCACACCACTACTTTCTATCACTTCACTCACAATAGTCATTAATGTCCCGATAAAGATCAAAATCATAATAATACCCACCACAATAAAGGTTGTGGAATTTCCATTGGCAAAATCACGCTCATAATTTTTTTGATTTTGAACGCCGAACATGGCGGATATCACACTGAAAATGATTTGGAGAAGCCCTACAGATTTTTGTTTAGCTGGTTTATCCTCATGACTCTCGTTTGTGTCATTGTGCACAGAGTTTTTGTTTTCATTTTGTTGTGATGGATCAGTGCTCGTCATAGATTTTAGTCTTTAATCAATGTGATTGTCAGGATTTTGTGATGAGATCCTAATAGAATTTTGCCATTTCTGCAATCACAAATGCCATTTCAAGGGCTTGTTCTGCATTTAATCTCGGATCAACGGTTGAGCGATAATTGGTATTTAAGTCGGTCTCTTTAAGCTCAAGGGCTCCTCCAACGCATTCTGTCACATATTCTCCTGTAAGTTCCAGATGAACACCGCCTAAAATACTCTGATTGTCTTGATGAATTTTTAAAGCGAGTTCTAGTTCTTGACTGATATCTTTAAATTCACGAGTTTTAATGCCCGTGTCTGTTGCATGGGTGTTGCCATGCATAGGATCGCAAATCCACAAGGGTTTGTACCCAAATTGTTGCACGGTTTTGATTAAAATAGGTAAATTATCACTGATATTTGAAATCCCAAATCGATGAATTAAGGTGAGTTTCCCTGGCTCACGATGGGGATCGATAATATCAATGAGTTTGAGTAATTGATTCGCTTGCATATTAGGTCCCACTTTAATGGCAACCGGGTTTTTTATGCCTCGAATATATTCCACATGGCCACTTTCGATTTGCCCTGTTCTCATACCTATCCATGGGAAATGTGTGGATAGGTTATACCAACCATTGGTGGTTTTACGCGTTAAGGCTGCTTCATAATGCAGTAATAAAGCTTCATGACTGGTAAAAAATTCGACTTTTTCGAGATTTTGCGCTGGACCACCGCTCAGTATTTCCAGCAGCTTAATGGATTTCAAAAGCTGTGAGGCTTGTTGATGGTAGCGTACGCCATTTTTTGCATGGGTTAAAAATGGTAATTGCCATTGATCGGGATTGTGTAAATCTGCAAAACCACTTTCTACTAAAGCACGAATATAGTTTAAAGTGAGAGAAGACAGTCCGTAACCCTGCAACATACGTTGCGGGTTAGGAACTCTCCCCACTTCAGAGAAGAAGGCATCATTAATGAGATCTCCTCGATAGCTGGGTAATGAAACACCATTGAGGGTTTCTAAATCTTCAGAACGCGGCTTGGCATATTGACCTGCAATGCGTCCAATTCGAGAAATTGGCATGCCTAAGCCTTGTACTAAAATTAAACTCATTTGTAATAACACTTTGAGTTTATTGGTGATTTTTTCGGCACAACAATCGGCAAAAGATTCTGAACAGTCGCCGCCTTGTAGAATAAAACGTTTGCCTAGGCTTGCTTCAGCTAAATATTTTTTTAAATTTTCAATTTCTGTGGGGGTTACAAGAGGAGGCAATTTGCTGAGTTCATTGCAAGCATCCTGCAAAGCATTTTCATCAGGATAAACCGGTTGTTGTAAAGTATGGTGGTTTTTCCAGTTGTTAGGGTGCCAGAGATTCATTCTTGATATCGAGACTAAAAATAAAGGATAACCATATCAGTTATCTTAATGTTTTACACGGCATTTTCTTGATAAATGTCATAAAGTTTTTCTTAGAGTTTACGGGGAATAATGATTGCTATGCTTTAGCTGACATCTACTAAACAACCTAGGAGCCTGTCCGAGAATAGACTGATCTACTGCGGCCAAGCCTGATTGGCCAGATTTTCCGATGA
>PCTP01000001.1:2953-5350 GCA_002770795.1 Gammaproteobacteria bacterium CG22_combo_CG10-13_8_21_14_all_40_8
GGACAGGCTCCTAGGGTTGTCAAAATATCAACCTGTAGCGCTATCTATTATTTCTATCATACCAAGCAAAACATAAAAAACTCTGTGCTCTCGGTGTTCTCTGTGGTTTATTCATCTTTAAAGTCTTTAAAACCCTTTTTACCACAGAGAACACAGAGGTCACAGAGAAAGCGTTGATATGACATTCTTTGGTAGATTTATTCTAAAACTGGTGCGAAGTGACAGGTTTAGTGTAATCTGTCAAAAATTAGTGAAATTTATTTATATCAGGAGCTCACTTGGCTAAAACAAAATCAGTCTATAGCTGCACCGCTTGTGGAGCAATCGTCACTAAGTGGGCAGGGCAGTGTCCAGATTGTGGTGATTGGAACTGTCTAGTAGAAACCATCGCCGAGCAAGCTGAGAACACGAAGTCCAGTCGATTTAGTGGTTATTCTGGCTCAGAATCCGCCATTTTATCCCTAAAAGATGTGCCAATGGGAGCTATCCAGCGTATTTCTACGGGCATGTATGAGCTAGACCGTGTGTTAGGAAGTGGCTTGGTGGCGGGTAGCGTTATTCTGATTGGCGGAGATCCTGGCGTGGGCAAGTCCACGTTGTTATTACAAACCCTTTGTCAGTTAAGTTTAACCATGCCTTGTTTGTATGTTACTGGTGAAGAGTCAGCGCAACAAGTTTCTCTCCACGCCAAAAGATTGCAATTACCCGAACAAAAATTACGTTTATTAACGGAAACTCGAGTAGAAAAAATTACTGCCGCAGCCTTGTTAGAAAAACCAGCGGTGATGGTCGTGGATTCAATTCAAACCATTTATACCGATATTTTGCAGTCTGCGCCGGGTGGGGTTGCACAGGTTCGTGAAAGTGCAGCTCAGTTAGTGCGCTTTGCCAAACAAACAGGTACGTCCTTGTTTTTAGTGGGGCATGTGACCAAAGATGGTGCATTAGCGGGACCCAGAGTATTAGAACACATGGTCGATGCGGTTCTCTATTTTGAAGGGGATGGTGACAATCGTTATCGAGTTATCCGAGCGGTTAAAAACCGTTTTGGGGCAATAAATGAGCTGGGCGTATTTGCCATGACAGATACGGGACTTAAAGAAGTGAAAAACCCGTCGGCCATTTTTTTGAGTCGTTATGGTGACCCTGTCGCTGGGAGTGTGGTGACTGCAACTTGGGAAGGAAGCCGACCCTTATTGGTCGAAGTACAGGCATTAGTTGACGAAACCCATGGAACTAACCCCAAAAGACTTGCGCTGGGTTTAGATCCCAGCCGATTGGTGATGCTGTTAGCCATTTTACATCGCCATGGAGGGGTATCCTGCCATGATCAGGATGTGTTTCTTAATGTGGTGGGCGGGGTTAAAGTCATGGAAACCAGCGCAGATTTAGCGTTGATTATCGCCGTTATCTCCAGTTTAAGAAACCAAGTTTTGGATAGCCATCTGTTAACTTTTGGAGAAGTTGGGTTAGCAGGGGAAGTTCGCCCCGTGCCCAATGGGCAAGAACGATTAAGAGAAGCCGCAAAACATGGGTTCACTCGTGCCATTGTGCCTAAGGCGAATTGTCCAAGCAAACCTATCAAAGGGATGGAAGTCGTTCCTGTGACCAGATTGTCACAGGTTTTAGAGGTGCTTTAAGCTAATGTTTTATAAATGCTCAAAGCTGAATCGCCAGTTTCTCTAAATCCGAAGACACATTAATGAAAGTTTTCCAATGGATTATGAGAACTTTGATCAAAACTCATCCATTATTCACAAATATGTTTGGATAATCTAGATTCGTCAATAGGTTAGACTGTGCTAAATCATGAATGAATCTGAGTTTAAAGCGCCTCAAAGGGTTAATGTGTTCTTAGCGTTTAGTTTGTTATTTGAAAGTTTCCATAGGAACAACCAAATGATTGGAAAAATGTTGAGAAAATATATTTTTGTTTATGTGAATCACTTATAAGTGTGGAATATTTGAGGTAAAGGGAAAAATTATAATCTTTGATTGTGACAGAAGAGTTTATGGTTTGGTCTGATCTCTATAAGCTCTTTAAAAGAATTCAGTACTAAACCCTGTATTGTTGGTATGCAGGTGGCACATGAAAAATGTTTGACAACTTTTGGAATGATCTTTAAGGTGTCGCCTTAACGGGCCTTAACGGGCCTTTTGGCCTTAAATTAACTAAAAACTAAATAATTTAAGGAAAATTCAATGGATATTTTTAAAAGTATCGGTAACAAATCTAAGTTTTACCTCGTACTACTCAGCTCATTATTTCTTATCAATAACGCTGTTGCCAATAGTGATGATGATTTACTGGCAAGTTATAGCATATCTTTCTGCGATACTTGTAATACTGACAGTGATTTTAAGGCATCTGGTATTGACCAGTACCAAGCAGAAAGC
>PCTP01000016.1 GCA_002770795.1 Gammaproteobacteria bacterium CG22_combo_CG10-13_8_21_14_all_40_8
TGAATAGTTTTTCGTGATCTAGCCCTGTAACATTATGCTCTTTCAAAGATAGTGGCAATTCCCTGGCCTAAACCAATACACATGGTCGCCAATCCCACATTCAGATTACGCGCTTTCATTTCATGTAATAAAGTGGTGGAAATTCTTGAACCAGAACAGCCTAATGGATGCCCCAATGCAATGGCTCCACCGTTTACATTGATTTTATCAGCAATAGAATCCATTAAATTCAATGATTTCAGTACCGCCAAAGATTGTGCGGCGAAAGCTTCATTCAGTTCATAGAGTTGAATGTCACTGAGTTGCATACCCGCACGTTTTAATGTTTTCTTCACCGCTGGTACGGGTCCAAATCCCATAATGGAAGGATCACAACCAGCAACCCCCATGGCTTTCACTCTGGCCAATGGTTCTAATCCTAAAGCCAATGCACGTTCTTCTGACATGACCAACATGGATGAAGCACCATCGGATAATGCTGATGAGGTGGCTGCCGTGACTGTGCCATTGACTGGGTCGAATGCTGGCCTTAACTTAGCTAAATCATCTAAATTAGTCGTAGGTCGAATAGTTTCATCGCTCTCACATAACATGAGCGCACCATCTGCATCATGCCCTTCAATAGCAATAATTTCATTTTTAAAACGTCCTGAAACCGTCGCCTGATGCGCTCTTTGATGGGACATCACACCAAACTCATCTTGCTGCTGGCGGCTAATATGATGCATTCTGGCCAGCATTTCTGCCGTTAAACCCATAGAGCCACTGGCTTTAGCCGTATGAAGGCTAATCGCTGGACTGAAATCAACGCCATGAGTCATCGGAACATGACCCATATGCTCAACACCACCCACCACATAGACATCGCCATGACCAGTCATAATGGCTTGAGTTGCCATGTGCAAGGCTTGCATGGAAGAACCACATAAACGATTGACCGTTTGTGCGGCCACATGATGAGGAATACGCGTTTGTAATGCTGCGTTCCGGGCAATATTAAAACCCTGCTCTAAGGTTTGTTGCACACATCCCCAAATAACGTCTTCAATTTCACCAGGATCAACCTGTGGATTTCGATCTAACAAACCTTCAATCAGTTTGGCTGACATATCATCCGCACGAACATTGCGAAACATACCCGCTTTGGAACGACCCATTGCAGTTCTGACTGCATCAACTATCACAACCTGCTTCATTATTTTTTCTCCTGGACTTTGTGAGTGCCATAGAAAGTTTCACCCTTAGCTGCCATTTCTCTCATACCGGCAGTGGGTTCATACGCCTTTCCTAAATGTTGATACTTCTCTGCCATTTTAACCAAATTGGCGAGACCGATAGAATCGGCAAACTTCAAAGCACCCCCTCTAAAGGGAGGGAAACCAATTCCGTATATAAGTCCCATATCTGCTTCAGCCACAGTGCCAACAATTTTTTCTTCCATGCAACGAATGGTTTCAATAACCAGTGGCAACATCATTCGCTCAATAACTTCATCTTTCTCAAAAGCTTTTTTCTCAGCACAAACTGGCGCTAATAATTCATAAGTGTCTGGATCAATGATTTTCTTAGGACGTCCCTTGTTGTCTGTTTCATAACGATAAAAACCTGCGGTCGTTTTCTGACCAAAACGCTTCGCCTCATACATGACATCAATAGCGGTTCTAAAATTGGTACTCATTCTGTCAGGGAAACCTGCCGCCATCACAGCGTTGGCATGATAACCGGTATCCAATCCCACCACATCCAGCAAATAAGCGGGTCCCATAGGCCAGCCAAATCCTTCCATAATCTTGTCAATCGCCAGGAAGTCAGCGCCATCTCTCAGCAACATGCTAAACCCACCAAAGTAAGGGAATAAAACACGATTGACTAAGAAGCCTGGGCAATCATTCACCACAATAGGTGATTTGCCCATGGCACTGGCAAAGGCCACCACAGTTGCAACAGTTTTTTCCGACGTTTTAGCACCACGGATCACTTCAACTAAAGGCATTTTGTGTACAGGATTGAAAAAATGCATGCCGCAGAAATTTTCAGGGCGTTTTAAATTTTTAGCCAGTAAATCAATGGAAATTGTGGAGGTGTTAGAACACAGAATCGCCTCATCGGCTAATAAAGCTTCTGTTTCGACTAATACCGCGTCCTTGATCTTTGGATTTTCAACCACGGCTTCCACAACGATATTGGCATCTTTAACGTCTGTATAATTTAAAGTTGGTTTGATTTTACCTAGAATAGCCGCCATTTTTAAAGTATTTAATTTACCGCGTTCAACTTGCTGAGTTAGCAACTTACTGGCTTCACCCATGCCCAATTCTAAAGCAGGGTTATTGATGTCCTTCATGGTAATCGGAAATCCAGAATTGGCAGCCTGATAAGCGATTCCCCCCCCCATAATACCCGCACCTAGCACAGCTGCTTGATGAACGTCATCAGCAACCTTAGACGCATTTTTAGCCAGTTTTTTCAGTATCTGATCATTCAGGAAAAGGCTAATTAATGATTCAGCCACTGGCGTCAGCGCCACATTGATAAATCCTTGAGCTTCAACTTCTAAGGCTTCATCTCGACTCATTGCAGCAGCTTTTTCAACCACATTCACCGCTTCAATGGGTGCAGGATAGTTTTTACCCGCTTTACCAAAAATAAAGGCTTTAGCTGTAGAAAATGCCATGACGGCATCTATTTGACTCAGCTGTAATGGGCCTTTTTTGGTCGCTCTGCGTGTTTTCCAATCAATTTTTTCAGCAATGGCATCTTTGATCATTTTGAGAGCAACGAGTTGCAATTTATCTGCATCCACCACAGCATCAACAGTACCATTCTTTAAAGCTGCGGCTGGTTTTAACACAGCGGCACCAGCGATCATTTCTAAGGCATTATCGGAACCAATAATGCGCGGTAATCTGGTGGTGCCACCAAAGCCTGGAATTAAACCTAACTTTGTTTCGGGTAGCCCAACCAAAGCATTGGTGCTTGCTAATCTTAAATCACAAGCCAGACAAACTTCCATTCCTCCACCAAATGCTGTGCCATTAATAGCCGCCAAAGTCGGTACAGATAAATCTTCAAAATCATTAAAAATGGCATTGGCTTGTTTTAACCATTTTTGCAGTTGCTCAACAGGAGCAGAAAACATCGGTAAAAATTCAGTGATATCAGCGCCAACAATAAAAGTACTTTTACCACTGGTTACGATGACACCCTTTAAATCTGCGGCTGCATGTAGCGCATCAACGGCTTTGCGATATTCATCTAAAGTGGCGCGATTTAATACATTGACAGCACCTTGGCTTGCTTCAAATCTCAGTTCTGCGATACCGGCTTCTAACCAGCTACAGTGAACAGATTCACCTTGATAGATCATAAATTTTCTCCGTGATAGGGGTTACGGACATGGAGCTACCCTTATAAACTCAATGGGTAACAAGAGCCTGAAATAGTTTAAGCTACTTCAGAATTCAATCATTATTGCTAAGGACAACCAGTGTTAGCTTAGCAAGGATTTACAGAATGGTCTGGACTATAATCTCTAAATCTTTGCTAGTCTACCCCTCTACAGGCACTTAGACAAGCCCAGAATAAAAGCGTAACTATATGGTATCTAAGCATTTTTTGTAACTTATTGAGTTTTAATAAGTTTCTGGACTGACCAGTGCAAAATATCCTGATTCTGATATACTGAACATCTTTCCTCTTTACCATTGGTGAGCAATTCATGCCTTATACCTTCTTTGAAAATCATATCAATAGCCTTAGATTTCGCTTTGATAAAGCCATGAAGCTTAATCACATCGAAACATTGCTCATTCCTTCTGGCGAAGTTAAAAATCAGTTTATGGATGATATGGATTACCCCTTTAAGGTGAATCCTCACTTCAAAACCTGGGTGCCCATTATTGATACCCCTCATTGTTGGGTTGTCTATAAGGTTGGCCAAAAGCCTTTATTGGTTTTCTCTGAACCTCTAGATTTTTGGCATAAAACCACAGCCTTACCCCATGAAACTTGGACTCAGTTTTTTGACATTGTGTCTATTCACTCTCAACTTGAGGCTTTTGAACAATTACCTGACAATGACTCTGAATGTGCCTTAATCGGTGAATGGCACTCGAGTTATCAAGGTCGTTTAGATCAACTCCTTCAAAACCCTGAAACACTTTTAAATCACCTCCAATTTGCCAGAACCCTTAAAACAGATTATGAAGTTGCTTGTATCCAGCAAGCTAACCATATTGCAGCCAAAGGCCATATTACCGCAGAAGCTTTATTTCGAAGCGGCCATTCTGAGTTGGCCATTCATTTGGGGTATTTAGAATCTATCGGCCACATGGAGCATGAAGTGCCTTATGGTAATATTGTAGCCCTCAATCAAAATAATGCCATTTTGCATTATCAACATGCCAGCCCTAAAAAACTGGCTCAGAATACTATCAAAAGTTTTCTGATAGATGCGGGCGCTAACTTTAATGGTTATGCTTCTGACATCACCCGAACCTACGCCTATCAGCAAGATGAATTTTCCGATTTGATTCTAGCCTTCGATGCGCTTCAACAAGACTTGGTCCAACAACTTAAACCGGGACTTGATTACAAACAATTACATCTGCAAGCCCATCTTAAAATCGCTGCACTGATGAAGCAATTTGAATTGCTCGATATGAGCCCAGAATCTGCCTTAGA
Organism: Gammaproteobacteria bacterium CG22_combo_CG10-13_8_21_14_all_40_8; assembly: GCA_002770795.1. GTDB lineage: Bacteria > Pseudomonadota > Gammaproteobacteria > Enterobacterales > 21-14-all-40-8. The sequence goes on from PCTP01000016.1 coordinate 4,684, forward strand.
ATCCGGTGTCAGCAGCACCTTTTTACCTCATGGATTAGGACATTTTATCGGGCTCCAGGTGCATGACTGTGCTGGAAAGGTTGATGCAGACGGAGAACCTTTAACACCATTATCTGATCATCCATTTTTAAGATTATTCCACAGCCTACAACCTGGCCATGTTATCACCATCGAACCCGGTTTATACTTTATTCCAAGCCTGCTCAAAGCGTTAAAAAATCACAGCCAACAAAAAGCCGTTAACTGGAGCAAGATTGAATCCTTTATTCCTTATGGTGGTATTCGAATAGAAGATGATGTATTGATCACAGAATCTGGCTTTAACAACCTCACCAGAAATGCTTTTAGTCAGGCCCGAGATGCCATCAATCCCTAGGAGCCTGTCCGAGAAAATCAACTCACCCTCAATAGCTAAAATAACCTGTTGAGGGCGCTCACAATTGAGTGGTAGCTACAGGAGCACTATTTATCACCATGACCAATGGCCGATATCTCATTCCAGCACAAACACACCAAGCCGAATTAGAAGTCAAAAAATCTCGGTTTCTATGTCATTTAGCCCATACCGATAATATTCAATCCGCAAAAGATTTTGTAGAAAAAATCAAACAACAATACAGCGACGCAACCCATAATTGTTGGGCATACCAAGCAGGCCCAGTCGGTGATACCAGAGAGATAGGCTGTAGTGATGATGGTGAGCCTCAGGGAACGGCCGGAAGACCTATGTTGACCGTACTTACCCATGCCAACGTGGGAGAAATAACCGCTGTTGTCACTCGCTATTATGGAGGCACTAAGTTGGGCACTGGAGGGCTTGCCAGAGCCTATGCAGATGCGGTGAAACTTGCTCTGGAAAGCATTCTCACCAGAATCAAGATAAACTTTTCCCTGTATCAAACAATTATAGATTATAGCGTCTGGCCGAAGATTGAACCCCTATTAGCTAAGTTGGAAGCCGAAGAAGTTACGCCAGTATTTAGCCATGAAGTGACCGTACAATTTCGTCTTGATGAGAAACTCTCTGCAGATTTAAACCAACAGTTGCAAGATCTCACCCATGGTCGATCCTTTGTGAAAATAGTGGAAGAATAGATTTTCTATTACCTATCATCCTCAGGTTATGCTACTCTCATAAAATCCTATTCACAAACTTTAAGCATTTTATGAGTTTAGTCTCTCCCCAAGTCAGACAAAGCATTATTAATAAGGACAATCACTGCGTAGGCTTTGAATTATTATCCCAAGATCATGAAAAAATGGGAAAATTAATCCATCAAGATCAAAAAAGACTACAACTGATTTTAAATCAATATACTGGACAGAATTCAGATGCTCCTATTGCGGGTTTAAAACAGCCTTTGTTTGCCAAAATTTCTGGGGATTTCTGTATCAAAAATGAAATCCCTCCCATACTTTATCCTCATTTGGTGTTAGAAATTGCCCCGCATTATTTAGAACTATTCTCTCATTCATCACTCATTGAGAAAGAGATTATTCAAGGATTACAACTCTGTATTGACGATTTTCAGCTAAGCGAACTGGATGCAGATCTGATAAATATGGCAAAATTCATCAAAATTGATGCTGAGAACCTTAATTCAGATGAAATCTCCCCCTTGCTATTAAAAATAAAGTCTTTCAAAGGCAAAATCATCTTTAAGAATATTGAAAGTCACCAACAATATGAACAATGTAAATCTGCGGGTGGTCATTATTTTCAAGGGAGCTTTTTAGGGAAAGCCAATATCAGTAGGATCCAACCTTTATCAGCGAATGCTCAAACCACCATGTCTCTGATAGCAGCTCTTTACGATGAGACCAGTAGCGCCGAACAAATCCAAAATATTATTGCCACTGATCCCATATTAACCACTCAATTATTAAAGTTAATCAACTCTGCGGCTTTTGGGGTAAGAAAGAAGATTGAGTCGATTCAACAAGCCATTCTTTTTTTGGGCTATAACAATCTACGCCAATGGGTAAATTTAATTCTACTTTCTCGCCAAACCAACAAATCGGTTGAACTCATGAGAATGAATTTAACGCGTGCAGCTTTTTGTAAAAAATTAGCCGAAACCTTGGAGGTCGCTGATCCTGATAAAGCTTTTTTAATGGGACTTCTCTCTATGCTCAACGCCTACATTGATTGGCCTTTAAAACAATTATTGCCACAGTTACCTATTAGTGATGATATTAAATTGGCTTTATCTGATGAATCAGGCCTATTAGGAGAAATCCTCAACTCAGTGAAACAATACGAAAGCGCCAATTGGAGCAGCATCGAACAGCAAAGCTTGGCTGAGTCAGTTTGGTGTGAACTCTATGAATCCTCCATGAACTGGGCTGATCAAATCATGTTAACACTGTCTTCTCATTGATTAGCCCCAGATCTTCAATGTAAAACTCTTCTACACAAAAATCAAATCCTTATTGGACACCAAACAAAAAGTCATTGTCTTTTTGGCCTTTTTACTCAGCTTAATTTCTATCTTTGGTTCTTTGATGTATTTGGTAGAAGGGCCAGAAAATGGCTTTACCAGTATAGCCATTTTCTGTATTGGGCAGTTATTACCGTCACTACTGTAGGCTATGGAGATTTGGCTCCTCATACGGCGTTGGGATAAATAATTTCTGCACTTATGGTGATTTTAGGCTATAGTATTATAACTGTTCCCACGGGTATTTTACCAGCTGATTTTCCTGAACAAATTCGTAAGGAGAGGAAGCAAGTTAGCCCCTCATGAAAGGATTGAGTCCAGTCATGAAACCTTAAAACCAGTAAAGTCTGATGAATGAAAATGGATACATTAACTCAACTAACCCATAAAATCTTAATGATTAGACCTGCCAATTTTACACAAAATGTGCAAACAATGGCTGACAATCATTTTCAAAATAAACAGTTTTCCTGTGTCGATATTCATAAGAAAGCCTTGGCTGAGTTTGATGATCTCAATCAAAAACTGCTCGCTGCCGGTATTCAAGTTTGCACCGTACCAGATCAATTAGATCCAGAGACTCCTGACGCTATTTTTCCCAATAATCGAATTTCTTTCCACGGGGATGGAGTCACTTGTATTTATCCCATGAAAACACCGAATAGACGCCTTGAGCACCAACTCGATGTATTAAAGCCCTTAGAAAAATTGGATATGTTTCATTGCAAAAAACAATTGGATTATAGATTCTACGAAAAAGAAGAGATGTTTTTGGAAGGCACCGGCTCTTTGGTGCTAGACAGGGTCAATCGAATTGCTTATGCCGCCAAGTCTGCACGAACCAGCTCAAGCCTCGTCACCAAATGGTGTCTAGAGATGGGGTATCGTCCCATCAGTTTTGCCGCAAAATATCAGAATGTCGAAATCTATCATACCAATGTCTTGATGTCATTGGGTGAAAAAGTCGCTGTTATCTGCTCTGCGGCCATACCTAATCTCATGGAGAGACAGCAAGTGTTGAGTGCGCTGAACCATAGCCATCATGAGGTAATTGACATTAGCTTGGAACAACTTAGCAACTTTTGTGGCAATATTTTACAAATCAAAAATCAACAAGATGAAACATTTTTTGCCATGTCGCAATGCGCCTTCGAGCACTTTTCCTCAGAGCAAATTAATCTGCTTAAGCAAGATGGAGCATTAATTTATTCCGATATTTCAACTATCGAGAAGGCTGCTGGCGGGAGTGTGCGTTGTATGTTGGCTGAAGTTTTTTAACTTTGAATATAAGTTTGTAAACAATTTTTCAATGCCTGATTATTCACTGGTTTCGTCAAATAATCATTCATGCCCACCGCTAAACATTTTTCTTTATCACCAGACATTGCATTGGCAGTCATAGCAATAATCGGTGTTTGCACATTCTGACCTGCACCTGAGCGAATGGATAATGTGGCTTCATAACCATCCATCTCGGGCATCTGACAATCCATTAGAATCACATCAAATAATTCATCTTGGCAAAGTTCAACAGCCAATTTACCATTGGCTGCTATGGTTACCAGTAAGCCCATTCTTTTAAGTAAAGCTTCGGCCACTTTTTGGTTGACAATATTATCTTCGACTAAAAGTACCTTATGATTTCCTTGCTTCATGCTTTGGTCAGTTGTCTGTGAGGCATTGGCTGGTATAGGTTTGACGATTGTCTCATTTAAAACGATAGGTAACGCCATATTAATAGTGAAAGTAGTACCTTTATGTAGTTCGCTACTCACAGAAATTCTGCCCCCCATTATTTCAACTAATTGTTTGGTCACAGCAAGACCCAGCCCAGTACCTCCAAACTTCCTTGTTGTACCAGAACTTCCTTGATTAAACGCATCGAATATACCCTCTAATTTGTCAGCATCGATACCTATACCTGTATCGATGATGCTAATTTCTAAATCTGCTTTAAGTTCGGCAAGTTTTAGACATTGAACAGCGACGCGAATGGATCCCGATTGGGTGAACTTAATTGCGTTACCCAAAAGATTTATAATAATTTGACGAAACCGAGCAGAATCCCCAAGTAGCATCTGCGGCACAGTGTTTCCAAATTCACTTTTCAACTCAATTCCCTTAGATTGAGCATTAGCTTCCATCAACCCAATCACCTCTTTCACACAATTTTGTAGCGAAAATGGATGAACTTCCAATTCAAGTTTTCCCGCCTCTATTTTAGATAAGTCTAAAATTTGGTTGATAATCTCCAATAATGAGCGACTGGAAGAGACAATAGTGGACACATAGCCTTGCTGTTGCACGGTCAGTTCGGTGTCACTCAATAATTCTGCCATACCAATCACACCGTTCATCGGAGTTCTTATTTCATGACTCATCACGGCCAAAAATTGGCTCTTCGCCTTAGTTCCAGCCTCAGCAGCCTCTTTAGCATTAATCAGTTCAGCTTCATGGCGTTTCCTATCGGTAATGGTGACAGACGCCCCTCTAAATCCGACCACCACACCATTTTTATCCAGGAGTGGCAAGGCTTTCAGTTGCTCCCATACCCAACTCCCATCAGCCTTCATGCTTTTATGTTCCAAATTGAAAGGGTTACGGTTTTTGATAGCAAGGTTGAGTTGTTTTTTAAAGTTATCCGCATCCTCTTTCGGCATATAATCCATGGGCGTGCGGCCAATTAGGTCATCACTTCTCATCCACATTTCTTTTTCAACTTTCGAACTCACATATTGATAAACTGCGTTGGCATCAATTTCCCAAAGATACTCTCCCGTCGCTTCGCTCAGTGCTCTAAAACGTTTCTCACTTTCCTGTAATTGAAGCTGTGACTGCTTGAAAGCAGTGATGTCGTGTCCTTCTAAGATAAGAAATTGCACTTTATTATCCACATAAATTGGATTAATGGTAATTTCATGAACAACGTTGGGATTCTCCCTTGGGATCCCAACTTCCATTTTTACAGACTTGCCTTTAGCGGCTCTTTCTAGTTGCAGATGAATTTGGCGCTGACTGAGATCATCCGCTTTCCAGAAAGGTGGATCCCAAATACAATATTGTAAAACATTCGTCTCAATCGATAGACCGACACCAATTAATGCGGCTCGATTTGCTCTTAAAATTTTGCCGCTTGTTTCTAGCAATAACAGGTAATGTGATGAGTTATCGAATAAAGCTTTCAATTCTTGTTCTTTGGTCTTTAGCTCGGATTGTTGTAAATGATATTTATCACGCCAATCTATATTCTCGATTAAATTATTATAGATCCGACGCCCTCCTAACAAATAAACCGTGGTGAATAAAATAATCATGGCTATCACTGCATCAGTTAAGACTCCACCTTGATCAACCACATGTAAAAAAAGAGGTAAAATAATCGCTGCAATAAAACCCGTAAATGATCGCCAACTGGCATAAAGGCTTCCCAAAGCTGAACCAGAGACGGCAATTAAAATCATATCCAACAAAAATTGTCGTGCTATATCCTCATCTGGATAAATCAGCCAGACACTACTACCCCAGACCATTCCATTCAAAATGGTTATTACAACAAAGATATTAAGCAGTTGTTTTGGATCTAAGTGAAGTTTATGGGATTTTAAACTGAACAACAAACGCAAAAGAACCGAAAAAGTGAGCAGGCTGTACCACAAAACCATAGAATCAAATGCAACTCTATTATTCACTACCCACAACAACACCACACCACTAATCATATTAAGAATGACTGATGCCGGTAGACTAGCTGTGAGTAACTCGAGTCTTATCTGGTTTCGTGCTAATTGCCTATGGTTTTCCTTCATTTTTGATATATATCAATATCCTATAAAAAACAAACCGACATCTATAGCTGTGTGATCTCAAAATGAGAAGATATCCATAATAACAGACTGTGTGAAATGCCGACTTTTAAACGATAAGTCTAGTTGAGATCCAGGCAAATAGTACCAATTTTATACTCATTCAAATGACTTTACCCAATGATGTATTTTATTTTCCAATACTGCCATGGGAAGAGCTCCAGAGCCAAGAACTTGATCATGAAACTGCTTAAGTTCAAATTTGTCTCCCAACTCTTTCTGAGCCCAATGCCTCAGCCCAGTAATCTTTAATTGACCTATTTTGTAGGATAATGCCTGCCCTGGAATAGCCATATAACGCTCAACCTCAGAAACTACATCAGATAGCGCCATGCTAGAATTTTTTAACATATATTCCTGCGCTTGTTCCTTACTCCATTTTTTAGCATGCAAACCTGTATCCACAACCAAACGCATAGCACGCAAAAGCTCATCGCTCAATCGCCCATAATACTGTAATGGATCATCAAATAACCCCATTTCTTTACCAATGGATTCAGAATAAAGCGCCCAACCTTCGACATAGGCATTATAAATGGAGAAACGTTGGTACTTAGGTAAATGAGTCAACTCCTGAGCAATAGAGATTTGAAAATGATGCCCCGGTACAGCTTCATGTAAATATAAAGTCACCACACCAAACTTGGGTTGAGCCAACAAGTTAAAAGTATTAATATAAAAAACACCTGGGCGAGAACCATCTGGTGTTCCTTGTTCATATGAAGCGCCCGCTGCAGATTCCGCTCTAAAAGCCTCCACAGGACGAATTTCAAAATTACTTTTAGGTTGTAAATTAAAGAAGTTAGGGATAACTGCAGCAACAAATTTTCTTTGTTGTTGGTATCTTTCCATCACAGCATCTGCGGTTTCAAAATAATATTTTTTCTCTGTTTGCAGTGATTCAAAAAACTCCTGCAAGCTCCCTTTAAAGCCCAATTTTTCTTTAACATCCAACATTTCACGGTGAATTCTTGCCACTTCATCCAAGCCAATTTGATGAATTTGATCGGCACTCATTCCTTTAGTGGTCGTTTCATGGTCTATAAACCATTGATACCAAGCGTCTCCATTTTTCAAAGAAGAATAGCCAGAAGTATCCCTTGCTTTGGGTAAATACACATTTTTAACAAATGCATAAAGTCCCTGATAGGCTGGTAATAATTTCTCTAAAATCGCTATTTTGTAGGCTTGAGTAATTCTTCGTTTTTCTTCTCCTTGGATAGAAACCGGCATATTTTTAATAGGCACCCAAAAAATACTATCGGTCACATGGTTCACTAACATCGCTTTAAGTTGCGGAATGATCTTTTTGACCAAAGCAGCAGGCAGTACAATTTGTTGTTTGATGCCCTGATTCATTTTTAATTTGGCACTGTCCATCCAGTCCACAAAACCATCCATTTTTTTTAAAAAATTATCGTAATCTTGTGGTGTTTTAAAAGGTTGAGCCCCTTCTCCACTGCCAAGCTGAGCAAAGCTATTTGGAATACTATAAAACTGATTTAAAGGCAGAAGATCAGCGGAAAATTTTTCTTGTTCAAGATCAAGCTGTCGATCCCATACAAATAAATTATAGCTATTTTGATCTTCAGCCAAGAGTGTATTTTGATCAATTTCCTTCATCAGTTTCAAATAATGGGTATTCAATTCATGGCGTTTTTGCATATATTCATCCGTGAGATCATTCACATAACGATCATTAAATCGATAATCACCTTGGAAAATAGCGGGGTTTGAATTCAGCTTTAGAGAGGCTTCAAAATAATCCTCCATAATTTTATACATAGACTCCTGCCCAGGATTTTGCAATGAATCTTGAGATGGATTTTCCGCATAAGTACTCATTGAACAAACAAGCCCGAGCACTAATGCGCCAAAGTGTCTTAATTTTTTTAAATGCATCATCACTGTAACCTTACTAATTTCACCTTTAATAATCACAGGTTAGAGTATTTGAATGAATAGTCAACAAAAAATGCCACTCTATGAGCGGCATTTTAATGAGACTTTTAGTATTTTCTAAGCAATAAGGATGAGGTGCATTCGCATTCCACTCGCTTTGCAAGAGATCTGCGCATCTTCTGTCCTGATCAATTAAAATGTAATTGACCAAGAATCAATGTAACCCACATCTCCACTTGCTAAATCTTGTACTCGAAGTTTCCAAGTTCCATTACTCGCTGTGCCTGATGCATTCACGGAATAGTTATCATGGATGTCATTGGCAGAACCACCTGTTCTGTTTCTGAGTACCGTTGAAACTCCAGAGGGTGAAATCAAGCTCAGCTTTAAGTCACCAACATAGGTATGAATAATATCAACATGCACACTGATAGTACCTGAATCACCAGTTCTACTCACAACCAAGTTACTAGTAGCCGTTGCGTTATCACTAATAGTCACATTGGTGCCATTGGTGAATGTTCCACCGGTTGGAGGAGGCGTTGTACCGCCATCCGTATAAGCACCAATCAAACTCACCCCAGAGAATGCTGCGTAACCATGAACCATCACATAATA
>PCTP01000057.1:0-7583 GCA_002770795.1 Gammaproteobacteria bacterium CG22_combo_CG10-13_8_21_14_all_40_8
TGTCCAGAAAGTACAAAAGGGAACAAGCCTTGAGGGGAAATTTGCCTCCCATTTGAACAGATCCATTCTTTGTTTAGCGACCAACTGGCACTACTGCCTAATTTTAACCAGTTTAAAATATTAGTGCCTGGTTCAGAACCCTCTATTACCGATTTCAAATGACCAATTTGAGCCTTACCAAATTTAATCAGGGATGACCCAAAATTAGCCGGGGCCAACATAATAAAATAGCGAATAGGGCAATTTGCTGTTTTGTGATGAGTATTTAGCCAACGTTGCCACCAAATTCTGACTATAGGGCCACCAGTAGAATGCGAGATACAAGCAATTTGATGATTTTTGGAAGGATTCAACGCTGTGATTTTGTTGATTTCTTCACCAAAAGCAATAGCTAAATCTTCCATTCTGACTTCATCCTGAAAACTAACATAGCGACCAATAACGATATCTTTAGATTCTATTTCAAATCCATAATTTTGAGCCTCTAGGCACAATTTTTCTGGTAAATCGCCATAGGTGTCTGTATTTGTTACGCTCCAACCATGCACAAACAGCAGGGTTAGTTTTTTCAATGTCATCGAAGATCGCTCCTCAAACTATGAGTAATGAACCCCTAAAAAGAGCGAGAGATTAATCAGTGCTAGGGCTATAAGCACCAACCAACTGCCTAAAATTCCATAAAAACGACCAAATGAAGTACCACCTTGGGTACTGGTCATCCCTATAACATGTAAAATTCTGGAAACCACCAGAGTTGCGCCAGCAGCATGCAAGATCCAAACAGGGAAATGGTTCAATTCAGAAACGAGTAATAGTAACAATGTGACAGGAACATATTCAACCGCATTCCCGTGGCATCTAGCCGCGACTTCAAGATCCTTATGATCGGAGGTTCCAATGCCCACATGGTGCTTTTTTCGTAAAGAGACAACTCTCCAGGCAAGATAAATAAAGAATAGGGCAAAATAGGAGACATATAATGTTGTTATTGGAAGAGCCATCATGAACCTCAAATTGATAAGGGAGACATCCGTACTTGCTCCAAAGACAAGACCTTAGGCACGCTGAAATCTTAGATTTTGAAAATGTATTCCCGTGATACCTGAAAATACGGGTATGGGGTATTATTTACTATATGGGACAATGACTCATTATACAAATGGTTACTGCGATATTTTTGGTTCATGCCGTTTTTGGTAACACAGGTAATTTTTGGTGCTTGGCTAAACGCATAAAAATCAACGCCCCCATCATGGAAAGCAACAATGGCAAAAGTAATGTGTATTTAGCCCATTCCGATGAGTAGAGTTTTAACCATTGATAGATATTGACACCCAATATGGGCATAATCAGTCCTCTCACGCCAGTCAGTGTGACATGAACAGCCATATATCGAGAAGCGCGTTCTGGCGTTGTGTAATCGTGATGACCTAAGTTCCATCCCAAAACTGCACCCGCGACAGCTGTACCAAAGGTAAAGGATGCAGGCCATAACAACCAAGCTGCATCAAAAATACTCGCCACATTAAAAAGTGCAATAGCGGCAACAAAACTCCAGCTGTGCACAGCGCGATATTGGATAATATGCATGTGATTGAGTTTTTTTGCCCAGAGATGAATAGTAAAAGGTAACGCAGCCAAGGGTAAAGATGAAGTAATTAACACCTGTTGCCATTGAGGAATACCTAATTGGTCGTTAATGATCAAAATCAAGGGCGCCATGAACATCAGATTTCCAGAACCAAAAATAAACATGGTATAAATGTAATGACGATAGGGTTTGTCTTTCTTTAAAATGCTATATAGCATTTTCCAGCTAAATCCACCTTCAGTGGCACTCAAATTTTTCTCCGACAGTGCCAACTTCTCCGCCCCTTTGATCTTTAAACCACGATAAAAATTTGCACCCAATAATCCGAGAGATATCAATACAATATAGAGGATGCGAACATTTTCAATAGAACCTGCACTTAGCCAACCAATTAAAGAACCTGCAAATGCTAAGATAAGAGACATGGGTAATGCTAATTTTGCGGTGATTTTAGCTCTTAAGTAGCGAGGATAATTCGCTCTCCACAAAGCGGAACGAACAGTCAGAACACCTGACCAACAAATTCGTCCCAACAAAGAGCCCAAAACCGCCATCAGCAATCCAACAGAATTAGCGGGAGCCAATGCATAGAGCAATACACTAAAGGCGCTCAGCGTAGATAAGAATGCGACCAGTTTCACCTTATCACGCCCTTGTTCTAACTGTGCCCAAATAGGGCTACTTAAATTAGCGATAGCCGGTGCGCCAGCGGCCAAAGCCACAGCCTGACTTAACCAAAAGTCGCTCACCTGATCTTTAAAAAACAAGTTCACTAATACACCAGCAACGCCACCTTCCAAAGCTGACAAAGCAAATGAAATAAGAGACCAACTCAGCAGTTCACGGTGAAATAGATTTTTTATGGTCTGTTTTTTTAACATGGGAAAATATCGTTACTCAAGCGGGATAAGGTGATAAGGGTTGCCATTGCCATTCTATCCATTGCTCGATAACAGGATAATACAACCCCAGCATAATGGGTCTATGATCAATTTTGGATAAGGCCAAAGCGTAATTTTCTAGTTGTGGACGATATCGAGAAAACTCAGAATCCAGGAAGGTTTGCAGATCCCCACCTTGGTTATCACCCGTTTTATAATCAATAATCCAGCGCCGTTGCCTATTATCTACAAAGCTACGATCAATCACCACATGTTTAATTAAATTCTCTTCTTGTTGATGCTCTTTAGACTCATAAGGTCTAAAACTAAGTGCCCATTCATTTTTAGCATCTTGATGTTCGGTCGAAAGGATCCAGCGTCCTTTTTCGTTCAAGAGGAAGCTTTTAAGAATCCTTCTTAATTTTATCATTGCTGTCTGACACTGTTGAGATGCGCCCCCCTTTTTTTCAAATTGCTGCATTAACCAAGCGCTGCTTTGTTCAATATATTCATCAACACTGTTTTCATCAGTCAATAAGGATGTTATTTGATGTACTGAGTTAAACTCTGCCAAATACTGAAAAAATTGGTGGGCAACAATACCAATAATTCTCGACATATCATTAGACCAGGAGAACTCTAACGAAACCTCATCCTTCATATTGGCTAGATCGTTTTGATTTGAATTGAGTACTGGCTCTATTAGATTGGGCAAGGTATCCACGGCAAAATAATCTTGGGATAAACGAGTGAAATAGTTTTCTGGGGTAGGTGACATAATAAGTTCTGATGCTTTTGTATTTTCTTCAAGCTCGGTAGTTGTGTCATCTAAATGAACAGACAGTATCGGCCAAAGTTGCGACAACAATGAGGAGCTAATTGGTGCATCCTTGCCTTCTGTTAATGCGCCGCTGAAATAAATCTTTTTAATGGCACGCGTACAGGCAACATATAGCAATCTTTGTGTTTCAAAAACTTCTTGCTGTTTTTTAACATTGACTATGACTTGATAAAATTCATTCTCAGCATCAGCGCCCTTCCCTTTAATGGGAGACAACAAAATTTCCTCTTCACCGCCTTCACTACGCCCATCTAGCCACTCTAATAAAGCCCCCTGATAACATCTAGTAGCACGCCCTAAACCAGGTAAAAACACATGATCAAATTCTAATCCTTTTGACTTATGCATGGTCATAAGATAAATCGGTTTTCCCTGATGAATTTCAGGTGCCGCATAGAGTTTTTCCAATGAAGCTGAAAACTCTGCTAATGAAAAATCACTATTGGGTTGTTGATTGTGACGATTCAGGGCATCAAAAAATGTTGCTACATCAATCAAACCTTGTTCATCGGTTGTTGCAGGCCCCCCCAAATATAACCAGGCTGATTCAATCCAATACACCAAGGGTTTGGTCGATGAAATTAAAAGCCATTTTTTAATCAACGTCTGTATTTTATGGACTCTTTGTTTTCCTTCATCTGATAAAACGGCAACAGATTGTTGTTCACAAAGAAGCTGTGGAATACACAGAGATTGGTGTTCAATTAATCGAGTTAAATCTTGTAAATCTAAACCACAAAATGGACCTCTTAATAAGGCAAGCCAATGAATTCTATCAGAGCTATCTAAAAGTGCGTGTGTCAGGCTTAATAGATCTTGAATCACAGGTCGCTGACTTAATGGTTCTATGTCTATAGCTTCAAATAGAATATTCTGTTCGCGCAGTAATTGAGCAATTGTAGATAAATGTGTCCGGCTTCGCACTAAGAGTGCAATGGTTTCTTCTGAATCATCTGTCTGGATGTTTTTAATATGCTCAATGATCCAAAGTGCTTCTTTTTTATCATCGGATGCGGCTTGTAAAAAAACTTCTACGGCCTGATGCTCCAAAGCGGGTCTCATTGCGGTGGAAGCAGAATATTCTACCGCAGAATATTGCAGATCGTTGCAAGTAGGAAAAATTTTAACAAAAGCATCATTCACCCAATTCACGATATTTTCTTGAGAGCGAAAGTTACAACTCAATTGTAACGGGGTAACTGGCACATCTCCTAACAATTTATTTTGCCAGCAATCGATAAAGATGCTCACATCTGCGGCTCTAAATCGATAAATAGATTGCATGGGATCACCCACCAAAAACAAGGTACGGCCATCTTCTGGCATCCAACCAAAGGTCAATTTTTGTAATAGATTTTTTTGTCCCTGAGAGGTATCCTGAAACTCATCCACCAATATATGTTGGATCTGGTAATCCAAACGCAACGAGAGATCTGTGGGTTGTTCAGCCTCTCCTAAAGCTCGATCGGCACGATTAGCGATTTCACTAAAATCCAACTCACCTTTTTCTGCAAAACCAAGCACTAGTTGGGCTTGTGCTAGTTTTAAGGTATCGATTAAGGAAACCAGTAATTGTCTCTGTTCATCATCAAATTGTGGAATGGGATAAGAGGTAAAATCGATTAGAATTTTTCTTAAATTTTCCGCATCAGAATTTTCAATACGACTGCTATGAAATGCCATCATTTGTTGTTTTTTTTCTTTGAATAACTTGATGTCGTTAGCATCTTTGCCTTCACTTGGAAACCCCAGGTTTTTATCTACTCTTTTACGCCATCCACCATCTGCCGTTAGCAGCCATTTAGCCATAATTTTCCAAATGGGCAGATCACGAAGATCGGTATCAGGCCACCCTTTTTTAGAAAAGCTATCCCAATCTACCGTCTTAAAATCTTTAGTATTAGAAGGATTCGAGACCAACTGATTACAAGAAAATTGCCATAAGGGTGACAAGACATTGCGCCATGGTTCAATTGCCTTAGCTAATAACATCACACGCTTTTGCAACCAAATTTCCCAAGAAAATTCCACGCAATCATGATATTTGGGGTTGTTTATAATAGGTTGCCAGTTAAGGCGTGTGGATAACATGTTCACAATCAGACGAACCATTTTACCCATATCACCATCTAAGTGCTGATAGAGTGGTTCCAAAAGTGATGCATATTCTTCTTCATGAAGTAATAACACAGTATTTTCAGCGGCCTGATAATAAAATGCATTGGCATTTTCCGAAATACTCATGTGCCCACTAAAATCTGATAAGATTGGTAACTGCCGGACTAAACCCGAACAAAAGCCATCAATGGTTTTCACTTTTAAACGCGATGGATTCACTAACAGGTTCCATCCCATCAAACTATCTTGCTCCAGCGCTTTTTTGGCTAAATGCCAAGTTGCTTTTAAATAGTCCTCTTGGGGTTCTGCTGTTAATGACTTAGCTAATTTTAAGGCTTGTAAAATCCTTAGCTTCATCTCTGCCGCTGCTTTTCGAGTAAAGGTGATAGCAAGGATATTTTCAGGTTGGGCACAGATAGACAAAAGCGCTAAGTATCTTTGGGTCAATAGTGCTGTTTTACCCGATCCTGCTGGAGCTTGTACGATAAAACTTCGCTCAATAGAAATAGCTTGTTCACGAACCGTCTGATCGACAACTTTTTTCATCGCACCATCTCCTGATCACCATTATCTATTCCACCTAACAATTTAATTCGACACAGATGAGGTAACTCACAATAGGTACAAGCATTCTTAGTCGGAGTAACGGTAGCGACTCCTAAAGCATATTCTTGAGCAACCATCTCAAGATTTCTCTTCCAATCTTGTAGATATTCTTGCCAGCTTTTTTGCTTTTTCTTATCAAGTTTAACGCCCGTTATTTCAACATCTGACTCACCGTAACCCAAGTAGCGGCATTCATCCATTTTGATGATCACAAAAGCAATAGCTGCAACTTCCTGCTCCAATAATTGAGCATATAAAGGCAACTGAGGTTCTTCTACCCGCTCACCTTCCCATCCATTCACCGATGCGCTTCCTGTTTTATAATCAATAAGTAAAAGTTTTCCATCTGAAAGTTGATCGACACGATCTAATCTCACCGTAAATTTCAACTGAGAAATAGTGAGATCTTGTTGTTGTTCAACATCCACCTGTTTAAAAGGCGGTCTATTTTTATCATGTTCTAATGTTTTCAAAACCAAACTAATTGTTCTAGCATATTCATAATTAAGTAAAACATCCTTTTGATTCGCGCCATGAATCACTTGTTGTGTAATTTCCGAGATCAAATCAACCAGCTCACTCTCATCTAACTGTAGTAAATGTGCTTGATCGCCTACACGATGCCAAAAAGTTTCCAACACTTTATGAATAAAATTACCTCGTTCTCTAGGATCAATACCCAAGGAAATTTCATCAGTACTTTTAGCTTGTAACCTATGTGTTGCATAAGCCTTAAATGGGCATAATGCTTGATCTTTCAATAAAGAAACGCCGTTTTTTACTCGAAAGAACTCATCGCCAGTTTGTTTTTGTAACGGAATTCCCTGTTGATCGACCCATTGAGTTTCCAACAAGGATTGACCATGAGATTGATTTATTTGCCAATAGCTATCTGACTTTATCTCTAGGTTAATCGTTTGGTCAGAACTATGACACAAAGGACTATATTCCCTTCGGGTTTCCCCGTCAGCCATCACATAACTATAGTGAATCTGTTTTGATAGTTGTTCAAATCCCAGCAATAATTTCTGTGAAAACTCAAGCTCTTTTTGGCTAGAAGAACCCGGCATCGAATATTTTTTTTGTAATGAAATTGGCAACCAAGGCGTAGGACTAATGGGAGCAGGCATACTGTTCTCATCCATTCCTGTGACTAACATATAATCAAAGGGTAAACCTATCGCTTCAAATAATCCCAATACCTGTACATTCGCTGGCGCAGATTCAGCTTGAAATATAGTTAATTTAAGTCGTTGTTGAAAAAAATGAATAAATTGTGAAAATGTCATCAATGGAAACAATGAATCTAAAATGACCATTTGTGTTAACTGAGTATTCCATTGTTGATAGGCTTGATAATCTATGGAAGATAATTTCTGCAAATCAAGTAAACTGTTTGTGAATAAAAATGTAGATACCCATTCAATCCACTCACTGGCCGATGCTTTCTTATTGAGTGTAAAACAATAATCATTATTTTTTTCTTGCTTCGTTTTTACTCTAAAATTATTAGCCTGACTTGAATGAACAATTTGTTGTATAGCCC
>PCTP01000057.1:7605-13521 GCA_002770795.1 Gammaproteobacteria bacterium CG22_combo_CG10-13_8_21_14_all_40_8
GGGTAAATCTATATTTAATTTAGCAATTTGATCCAGAACCTGTTTAATAGCAATTGGAGTTTTCCCGTGTTTTTTCGAAGCCACTAAATTTCTTAAGCTAAAAGCGAGAGATTGTCTTTGCCAAATCTCCTGCGTTCCTCCCTCTGAATAAAGATCAGTAATTAACTCGACCCAATCATCTATATCTAATCCTTGCAATGCCAGCAACCAACGTAAACTTGAGCACACCACAGGTTGATAAATTAATGGGGTTCCCATAGAGACATTAAAACCACAGGCGACAGCTGCCTCAGCCTGAAGTTGAGACTTCGGCATAAAGCAATTTTGGAAGCTGTTACTCACCTCAGTTAGCACATTCGCCAAATTGGGAATCACAACAGCAATTTTAGCTCCAGGATTTGTTTCTGCTAATTCTCTCGCCCATTGAGCAGCATGGCGCCATTCAACAGCTTGCGAGGCACATTGATATAAGTTGCATTTAGCCTCAAATTGGGTGTTTTTTTCTATCGAGAGATGGCAAGGTTGGATTTCACATCCAATTTGAGAGAGTTTTGATAAAAACGATTGTTGTTGCGGCGTCCATTCATCAAATCCGTAAAAATAGACTTTATTTGCGAGCAATTCTGGCAAGCATTTGAAACTATTCTGGTCAAGGTTCTGAATTAAGAAAGAAGCAAGTTGACAGGGACTCAGATATTGACTCTTTTCACAGAAATTTTGATAACGGAGGATAACCTGATAAAATATTTTTGTCTCTTGTGTCGAAAAAAATTCACTATCAAAACTTTCTTTAACCCCAAACTTAAAATTCCATTGATTAAAAACTTTCCATGCCGAGACGATTTGGTTAGTTAAATTTTCTCTCTGTAAAGCGTTCCATTGAAATTGATTTTCTAATTCATCCTCTATTATTTTATCCAACAACAACTTTTCTTGAAACTCATCTAATAGTTTCAATTTTTGTATAGATTGATCATTTACGATTTTTTTTGGTGATAGTACTTGATAAAGAATATAAGCTGCATAAATTTTCTGAAGCCATTGATTCCAAGGTAAAACTACAGAATTTTCCCAACAAAACTCACCTAAATCACTATTCCTTCGATCAGATTCATTTTGTACAAATCGAGATTGTCTTGCACTAGAACAAATAATAACTGACTTACCAGGTAGAATTTTTTCCAATTCTATCGATTCAATCATTTGATTCCTCCAAAAGTTTCTCGTTCATTTGTTTGGTTGTTTTTGCCCCTAACAGTTTTAACTTTTCTGTAGAGGAAATTAAATCACCTTTTCCAGTATGAAGTTTTTTCTTGGCTGACGTCACAGTTTCCAAGGACTTAATGATTTTATTTTCCACATCATCTAAATCACTGACAAAGCTCACAAACTTATCATAAAGCCTCCCTGCTTGACGGGCAATTTCTACAGCATTTTTACTTTGTCTTTCGAAACGCCACAGGTTCTCGATAATTCTTAAAGTCGCTAATAAAGTCGTTGGACTGACAATGATGACTTTTTTTGAAAATGCGTCTGTTAATAAATTTTGATCTTCCTGTAAAGCTAAAAGATAAGCAGGTTCTATAGGTATAAAGATAAACACAAAATCTAAGGTATTTAACCCAACTAAATCTTCATAGCTTTTTTCTGAAAGTTTTTCGACATGATTTCTTACTGCTTTAATATGCTGTTTTAAAGCAATTTGATTCTCGTTTTCATCCTGTCCTGAATAATATCTTTCATAAGCAGACAGGGAAACTTTTGCATCCACAATAATATCTTTTTTATCTGGCAAGTGAATGACAACATCGGGGTGATAACGATCACCCGCTTCAGATTTTAAATGTTTTTGTGTTTCGTATTCTCTTCCATTTTGCAACCCGCTGGCTTCAAGGACTCTCTCTAAGATCACCTCCCCCCAATTTCCTTGTGCTTTTCTATCACCTTTCAGTGCTCTGGTCAGGTTAGATGCCTCTTCAGTGATTTGTTGATTAAGTTGTCTTAATCCATCAATTTCTTTCAATAAACTGACTCTATCCCGACTCTCAGTATCATAGACATGATCCACTCGTTTTCTAAATTCACCCAACTGATCTTTAAATGGTGTTAAAATAGTATCTAAACTTTGCTGTTGTGTTTTACCAAATTTTTCAGAATTTTGCTCCATGATATTATTGGCTAAACGATTAAATTCTTGATTCATTTTTTCTTTTGTTTGCTCTAAGAGTGCTAATTTTTCTTGGGTGAAAATTTTTTCATCTTGAAGTTGAATTTGTAATGTAGCCAGTTCTCGTTGCGCAACACCCAGTTCAGTTTGCTTCAATTCAAGTTGATTTTTTAATGCCTGATTTTCTTGTAATTGTTGTTGAAGATGCTGACTCAAATTTTCAATCTTCTGACCATCGGCTGCCTGTGTAATGCTCAGTTGTTGCCTCATCTCCAACTGCTCATCCAACTTTTGTTGTAAACTTTGCGACTGCTGCTGCCATTGCGCAATACTGTTTTGATCATTCAGTTGTTGCTGCTGATACAGCTGTTCGTTGATGCTTTGCTGATAGCTTTGCTCAGAAGATTGTGTTTCGGCATGCAAAAGCTTTAGCTTAAGCGATCTGACACTAACAAGATAAACTACTAACCCACTCAGTAAAAAAATACCCAGTCCCATTAAAACCAAGATATAGAGAGGGTAACTCATCAGAATATCCACACTTTGACTCCATCAGTTCACATCAAATTATTGTACCTAAATTTTCTACCCTACAGGTATTTATTTTCAAAACAAATCTGAGAAGCTTTTGATGTAGCAGAGGCTATCAGCTATTATAGGGACTTTGAGCCAGCTGGATAGCTATTACTATGAAAATCGTTTGTTTTAATGTCAATGGGATCAGAGCAAGACTTCATCAAATCGAGGAGGTTATCTCCACACTTTCACCGGATGTTATCGCAATTCAAGAAGTCAAAGCACAGGATAGCGACTTTCCTTTTGCGGAGATAAAAAAGTATGGCTATCATTGTGAAACCTTTGGTCAAAAAGGGCATTATGGCGTGGCCTTTTTGAGCAAAAAACCACCAGTAAAGATCCAAAGAGGTTTTCCATTTGATGTGGAGGATGCCCAAAAAAGACTAATTACGGGATATTTTCTATCCGATACAAATGAGGAGTTCATCTTGGTGAATGGCTACTTTCCCCAAGGCGATAGCCGTTCTCATGAATGGAAATTTCCCTATAAACAAAAGTTTTATTCCGATCTCTCCAGCTGGTTACAACAAAGCTTCGACCCGACTCAAAATATTGTCGTCATGGGAGATTTTAATATTGCATCCACTGATGCAGATATAGGTATTGGTGAAGCCAATGCCAAACGCTGGTTAAAAACAGGTAAATGTAGTTTTTTACCAGAGGAAAGAGAATGGTTTCAAACTCTTTTAGATTTTGGGTTAACCGATGCCTTCAGACACCTAAATCCTGCCGAGGAACATTGCCTGAATGTAGGTAAACTCAGCTGGTTTGATTATCGCAGCAAAGGTTTTGACGATGAACCTAAGCGAGGCTTAAGAATCGATGGTTTCCTTGTTTCTTCACCACTAGTACCTAAAATTACCGCTGTAGATATCAGCTACGAAATCCGCGCTATGGACAAACCCTCAGATCACGCTCCTTTATGGATAGATTTTCAATAATTTCTATTTATCATACTAAACTCATTGCCATTTTCAAGATGTCAGTTGCACTGGCATCTTGACTCACAGGGCAATTCATTTAGCAAGAATCATAGCCTTTTCAAAAACATTCAATGCGTCTACAAAATTAGATTTTCCAAGGCCCAAGCGATAATATGGTCCGTCCAAACCAAAGAGCTGAGAAGGCAACAGCAGAAGCTGGTATTTTTGGGCCAATTCCGTGGAAAATTTTGTGGGTGTTAGTCTTTGTTCAATTCTTAGCAAGCTAAGTAGACCTGCTTTAGGTGTATGCCAAGCCAATACTCTCTGATGTTTTTTCACAAAACTATTAAATAATTTCTTGTTGTCTTCAACAATCTGATTGTTATGCTCTAAAATTTTCTGCCTGTGCTTAAATGCAATCCGTGCAAACTGCTCATCTGTTCGTGAACAACAAATGGATAAATAGGATTTAATTTCTAGCATCCTAGCTTGCAGTTTTGCATTTTGCGTTACAGCCCATCCAATTCGAATGCCGGGAAATCCTAAGCTTTTAGACATCACCCCTAAACGAAGAATATTTTTAAGTGTATCCGTTTTATGATTGTTTGGCAGTAATTTGGCATTCGGTGTCTGTGGATGAGTCCAAACTGAAACTTCGTCTAACAGCACTGTATATGAGTTTTTTACACTGGCTTCAATGAGCGCATATTGAATAGAATCATCGATAACCATTCCCGTCGGGTTATGAGGTGAATTCAGTATGATTAGACGGGTTTTTGTATTGATAAATTGCGTGAAATCGGATAATTCTAGGTTCCATTGTTGCTCAAACTTAGGTTCAATAATATGTAACTTGGCTCCAAGCTGATGACATATTTCTACTAATGATGGATAACATGGTTTAATGGCAATCACTTCACCACCATCAGTCAAAATGGCATTTAAGGCACAAAAAATTGCCTCTTGAACACCACTATATAGACTAACATGCATGCTCTGATATTGATGGCTTGTCGCGACGGCAATTTCTTCTCGCAATCGTTCGTCACCCTGAATGCTGGCGTAAGTGAGTGGCTGCTTTAAAAAACTCTGATCCGTTTCTAAATCGAGCAATTGTTGAACACTCAGCGACTCGGCACAAGAATCACTGAGATTATATTGAATGGTAGTATTCAGCGCTTGGGTGAATTGTAAGTGTGCAAAAGGCTTAAAGGGAAAATTCATCGGAGCACGACTTCTTAAGTCGCCAAAAACTCAATTCAATATTTTGCACGAGCACTCTACGCCCAGAAATACGCTGGGTAGCTAAAATCGACTGCTGATCGAGCCTCTCAAATTTATCTTCTAATAGGTCTGACAAGGCATCCAAGGTGAAACAAGTTTCACCATTTATTTTACGTCCACCGAGCCATCTATTGGGTTCACAACGATCTTCATTCCATTCATAATCTGATGCAATCGCTAATATGCCTTTGGGCAGCAAACGTTTGCTAACGCCTTCAAACAGCAACTTTGGGTCGTATACTTGCGTGAGAATATTATTCAGCAATATAAAGTGATAATCCTTAAAAAGAGGCTTTAGATTACATAAGTCACTTTGACTAAAATGTACTCTTTGAGCGGCTTCATTGAGATGGTGAACGGCTAGATCAGCGCTGAGAAATTCTTGTAATTCACCTTCAGTTTTCATCACATAACGAACTTGTCCCTGCTCTTGAAGTTGAAATCCATTTTGGATTAGGCGCGCCGTTGAATCAATGGCATCCACATGCGCCACCTTCCTAGCCAGCTCAAAGCTAGTTCGTCCAACAGAACAGCCTAATTCAAGCAGTTTAGTATTCTCTGGTTTCTCCATATGTTGCAAGCAAATTTCAGCGCATTTTTGATGATAATTGTCGAAACCTAATACAGACTCTCCATAATGGGAATGAAGCTGCAGGACAATTTCTGGCTGTTGCTGGTAAATTTGCACAGGTTCTACTGGCACGTTTTTGGATGAGGACTCTATATAACGAAATCCCGCATGTTGAAAAAAATGACGCCTAAAACCATAACGAGAATTTTTACAAGCCTCATTGCCGGTAGAGATCCACGATCCCCCTTTAAAAAGATTGTGTAATCCATCAAAGGTTGGTGTTGAAAAATCATCATATAATGGATGCACAGAGAAACCATCATATCCATCCACAAAACTTTCAGTCCATTGCCAAACATTACCCACAATATCAAAAAAGCCTGATTGTTCAAATT
>PCTP01000057.1:13534-15190 GCA_002770795.1 Gammaproteobacteria bacterium CG22_combo_CG10-13_8_21_14_all_40_8
ATTCACTGGACAAGAAGAGGCATAGTATTCTAAATTCACATTTCCTGGTGCTTGCTGCCAATCGACCAGATCTCCTTCAATTAAATCTCTTAGAACCATCCATTCGGCTTCAGTGGGCAATCGAATAAACTTCCCTGTTTGTTCTGATTTCCATTGGCAAAATGCATGAGCTTCTAAATAATTCACTTCGACAGGCCAACTCAATGGTAACTCAATGGTATTGATTAAGTTACGTTGGTAATAGATTCCATTTTTAAGCGACCAAAATCTTGGCATGGATGCTTGGCTAAATTGCAGCCACTTTTTACCTTCTTCCGTCCAGTAATGAGAGGTTGTATAACCATCTTCTTGTACAAATTGTAAAAATTCTTGATTCGATACCAAATATTTAGAAGCCCTAAAGTCTTCCACAGCCACAGTTTTTGTACCATATTCATTATCCCATCCATAGGTTTTATCCTCGGGATTTTTTCCCAAGACCACCGTCTTTCCATCCAGAGGAATTAACTCATTCAGTGGAACCTGCCCAATCTCCGTACAAGCTGCCCAATCTTTAGAGTTTTGATTGAGATATTTCTCATCCAACATTCTCATAATCACAGAAGAGGTTTCTACATGAATACGTTCGTGTTCTATTCCCATCAAAATTACCCAAGCCAAACTATTCTGCTGCATGGGTAAAGTTAACGGCATGGTATCAATCAGTTGATTAACAATTTGATTGACTTGATTTCTATACAGTCTCACCTCATCCACTGCGGGCCATTGATAATGCTCGGTATCCAAATCATCCCAAGACATTTCGTCAACACCCACTGCACAAATAGATTCAAGATGATGGTTAATTCGCCTGCTAATGTACTTCCCAAGGATCAGTTTATTCACATAAAAAGTAGCGGTATGACCAAAATAAAAAATCAAGGGGTGGCGTAAGGGTTCGGGCTTTAAATAAAAAGCACTATCCTCTGTAATTAATTGGAACAACGACTCATACAATGAACCTGTTTCATTAAAATAGCGCTTGATTTCAGCGCGTTTACTTTCAATTTTACTGCCATCAATGATGGGAGGCTTGGCGGTCATAAATGAAGATCGAATGGACATAAGCAAATTTTCAGTTCTTTGTTTATTTTATATCCTTGGGCATTCGAAATGCTCTTGGGTATAAAGTGGCTGTAGTGATAAAGTTAAAAGACAATTTCCTGCTGGTAATGTTGCAAAACAGCAGCCTTTAAATCGTCCCCTAAACGATTATTGACCTCATTAAAACATGATGATTGAGATTTTGCCAATAAAACCATCTCATTTAATTGCTGATTAAACCAATTATCCTTTTTAAAAAGTTGCCAACTGCCCATCCCAGTGTCCGAATTAAATAATGTTTTGGGAAGCGCTTTCTCAATAAAGTCTTCTGTTGCAACATCTTGAGATTTATGACAAAGCACATCGAGAACATTCATAAGAGCAAACAATATATTGATATACGGATTATATTGGAGACTGGATGCTCCCAAGCGATGCTCAATTCTAGCAAATTGTTGCCAACGATTTTCACTTGAAATCACTCTTTGTGACGCATCTAAAAACAAGGTAACAGGCCCAATGGCTTGGCCATGTTTGCCTAACTCCCTATATAAAGCAATACTTCCCTGCCTT
>PCTP01000057.1:15206-18053 GCA_002770795.1 Gammaproteobacteria bacterium CG22_combo_CG10-13_8_21_14_all_40_8
GAGGGGAAGTTAACTCCTTGCTGAGGTTAAAGTTTTTCTTGAGCGCAAGACGTTGATAAGACTCTTCATCGGGTAAAAATAGTAAACAACAGCCATAGCTGGTTTCCAATAAATTACGTTGAATTTTTAATGCCAAATCGCCTTCAGCCATAAGATTGTTGTCTTGTGATTCAAGACTCAAGTTCAGTTGAATCGCATTGGGAATATGGACAGCGGCACGAGATTGGGTAAATATGTTTTTACAGCCCTCTTGCAACCTGCCTTGATCGCCAAACCAGAGAATGGGTTTAATTAAAACCTCTGACGCACCATACTGCTTGATCAATTTGGGTAAGAGTTGAAAAACTTCAGCCAGATAATGCGCCTCCTCCAAAGGTGTTTGCCCAGAAAACAATGAAACATACTCCCACTGGTGCTTCCAATATTCAGGTTTCAATTCTCCAGGAATATGTAACTGTTTTAGTTGCTCGTTTATCGCTTGATAATTTAAAGGGGGATCATTTTTTTGAGGTATATAGCCCCCTTCAAGTTCAAAATGCAGGTGTGGAATTATTTGCAAATGAGCAAGGATAGATTCTGCGACTTGAATACCCTGAATGGCCAGTGAAGAAAGATGACTCAATTCTATACTCTTATATTTAACTGGGGTTTCAATATACCACGAGGGCCGAGGTAAAAAAAAGGCAAAAAAAATCGGCTACGAAGCCGATTTTTGAGATGAGCTTTTTTTAAAGACTAACCTTCTAATTGCTTTTTAACCAATGCACCAACAAATCCCATATCTGCTTTGCCTTGGACTTGAGGTTTTAATATTCCCATGACCTTCCCCATATCTCTCACGGATTCGGCATTCACCTTGTGAACAGCATTGATCACAAGGTGCTCAATCTCTTCATCAGAGAGCGCTTCAGGTAAATAGGCTTGGATGATCTCTGCTTCAGCTTGTTCAATATCAACAAGATCTTGACGATTAGCTTGTTGAAACTGGCTAATCGAGTCTTTTCTTTGCTTTAGCATCTTATCAATGACGCCCAGAGCGATAGAGTCATCAATTTCAATTCGTTGATCCACTTCAATTTGCTTGAATGCAGCCAGAATTAAACGTATCGTTTTAAGACGATCCGCTTGTTTAGCGCGCATAGCATCTTTCATATCGCTTTTGATTTGTTCAATCAGCGTCATAGAAGTACCCAATAATTAACAAAGATTGCAAAACAACCTATAGGATTTTTTAGTATAAACGCGTCTTACGTGAATCTTCACGAGTACGTTTTTTAGCACTACGCTTAACCGCAGCAGCTTTTTGGCGCTTACGCACTGCTGTAGGCTTTTCGTAGAATTCACGGCGACGAACTTCAGCTAAAACACCTGCTTTTTCGCAAGAACGTTTAAAACGACGTAGTGCAACGTCAAAAGGCTCATTTTCTTTAAGTTTGACCTGTGGCATCAAAATACCTTTAAATTCAATTGGTTATCAATCCAAATAGGATAGTGTTTATTTAAGGAGCAGAATTGTACTCCTTTTTGGATTTGATTGCAAAGTAGATTCTCTCTTTAAATGTTAATTTTTACCCATCTTTATCCAAAAAACCTCTATCTAAACTTAAAAAATAGGTAACCTATTGGCACTATGTACTATTGGCACTATGTAAAAGAGCCTAGATATTTTTTGTATCCACTATACCCCGGATACCTGGAAATACGGAACATACCCGTGCTAGACTTTCAAGCAATATTACTTATTTCTTACTTTTTTATGAAGGTCAAAAAACATGCAATTTCCTCTGATCTCAACAGGATGGCTTCAAGATAATTTAGACAATCCTAAACTTGTGCTACTGGATGCCAGTATGGACAAAGTTGTTGGTAAAATTCCCCTTGCATATGACCAACACACACTTATCCCAAACAGTCAAAAACTGGATTTGGAAAATGTTCTTTGCGACTTAAGCTCTCCACAAATACACGCTTTCCCAACCCAAGAACAATTTAACCAAACAGTCAAAAAACTTGGGGTACAAACAGACAGTATCGTGGTTATTTATGACAACCAAGGAATTTACTCCGCGCCAAGAGCCTGGTGGATATTCCAAGCCATGGGGTTTAAAAATGCCTGGGTGCTGGATGGTGGCTTGCCTCAATGGATTGCAGAACATAGATTCACGGAGGACTCATATTCTCAACAAGAGCATACAAAAGATTGTTTTCATGGAGCATATCAACCCCACCTCATTTGCGATGCACAATATATTCTTGAACATATTAAAACCAAACAGATTAACATTCTTGATGCACGCTCAAAGGAGCGTTTTTTAGGAACTGCTGCAGAGCCAAGAGCTGGCGTAAGAGCGGGACATATTCCTCAGTCTTGCAACCTACCCTTTGCCAAAGTACTTGAGGGTTTTCGTTTTAAAGATCCACAGCAATTAGTCACAGTTTTTGACGAAGTTGTAGCAGATAAAAATGCACCCATCATTTTTTCTTGTGGTTCTGGAATTACTGCTTGTATTATCCTATTAGCGGCAACCATTGCGGGCTACCACAATAACATCTTATACGATGGGTCATGGTCTGATTGGGGCAGCAACCCAGAGCTGCCTATAGAAAAATAATTCGTTTGAAACAAGGAGCGCCAAACCCATGCAAGCCTTTACTGTCCGTCATGTTGAACCTACTGATATTGTGGGAATTCATGCACTTTATTCTGAACAGTTAGCCATGGAAAACACCCTGCAAATGCCTTTTCAGCCCCTAGGAGCCTGTCCGAGAATAGCGATCGTAGCGAGGGCAAGCTTGTTTGAGTCAGATTTTTCGATGGATTGAGGCGAATAGTCGCTCTCGGCAACG
>PCTP01000057.1:18063-23025 GCA_002770795.1 Gammaproteobacteria bacterium CG22_combo_CG10-13_8_21_14_all_40_8
GGCCAAACGGGCTTGGCCGCAGTAGATCAGTCTATTCTTGGACAGGCTCCTAGGATTCGATTCCCGCACAGCGTTGGTCTATACTTAAGGTTCTTAAGGAAGAAGGTTACTCAAGTGGTTAATTTTATTGTGAATACAATGTTTAAATGCACGGCACTGCTCATCCTGATGAGCCGTTTTGCTTTAGCTGTGGATTCAACTCAGATCGCCATATTCTACCCAGAAGCCAATGAACCATATCATTCTATTTATCAAGAAATCATTGCAGGGAGTCGCAGTACCAATCAACTGGGTTTAAAGGAGTTTCTTCTACAACCCGATTTTGATGCCCAACAAATTATCGAACAGCTCGATTCAAATAACATATCTCAAATTATCGTCCTAGGGCGATTAGGCCTTGATCTAGCAAAGAGCCTCCCGAAGAGATTCAATGTAGTCTCTGGTGCGCTCCCTATTTCTCCAGATGGCGTTTCTGGAATTAGCCTTATTTCAAGCCCAACCCATCTATTTGATTATCTTAAATTAGTCGCCCCTTCAATCCGAAAAATTCATGTTGCCTATAGTGAAGAGAGTCAATGGCTCATCGATTTAGCGATAAAGGCTGCCCAACACAAAGGGTTCATTTTGGATCTTAAAAAAGTGAATAACACCAAAGAAGCTCTGGCATTTTATCAACAACTTTTTAACTCACCATTGACCAAAGAAGACTCCCTCTGGTTGCCCACTGATACAATTTCTTCTAATGACAGAATTACTTTACCCTTAGTTTTAAAAGAAGCTTGGGCAAGAGAGATTGTGGTTTTTTCTAGTAAGCCGTCTCATGCCAAGAGAGGTGTTCTATTTTCAACTTACCCTGATAATTTCATGTTGGGCAAACATCTATATTCAATGATTCAGGAACTCGCTCAATCGCCCAATCAAACCAAGTTTTCAGCGTTGGATTCTTTACAATTAGCCGTTAATTTAAGAACAGCCGCTCATCTAGGCATTAGTTATAGCACAGAAGAAAAGCAGAACTTTAAACTGACTTTTCCAATGTAGCCTATGATATTTTCTTTTTCTAAATTCAAATCAACGGCAAGCTTTAAGAATCAGCTTATTAGCTATTTCTTGTTTAGTGTGGTTTTTTTAGCCATTATCACCTCAACGATCACCGCTTGGCAAGCCAGCATAAAGATCAAACAATCTACCATAGAAAATGCTTTGCAAATTACCAGAAATTTTGCCGATCAATCTTTACTCACACTCATTACTGAAAGTGAAGAAAATGGTAAAGAAGCGGTCAAAAGAGCGGAAGGTTTCCATTCTGTTTCTGGGGTCGCCGTATTAAAAACAAATGGTGATTTACTTATTTCCTCCTCAAGTATAACGTCAAAATATCTACTCAATAAAAAGATATACTTTCCCGATAGCACTCAACTTTTGGATGAAAAGGATGACTTATGGATATTTAGTTCACCCGTTATTTTGGTCAGTGGAGAGTACGATAGCGATACTTTAGACCCCACTGAAAACCCCCAAGAAGAAAAAATTATTGGACATGTAATAGTTGAATACAACAAACACGATCTCAAACAAATTCAAAGTTCTATTTTTATTAATAATATTGTGATTGGTTCATTAGTCGCACTTGTTCTAGCCGCATTAATGAGTTGGGAGGTTAACCGTATAACAGGCCCTTTATCAAAATTATCAGAAACCATGAAAATGGCGAAAGACTTTAATAACTTTCCTAAAGCCCAGTTACAAGGAGCAACTGAAATCCAACAAATGGCCACTGTTTACAATGAAATGATGGAACATTTAAAACAACAAAATGATCAGTTAGAACAAAATCGCAACACCCTGGAATCGGAAGTAGAAATTCGAACGCAAGAATTAACCGCTGCAAGAGATTCCGCGTTAACTGCTAACCGTCATAAATCTGAATTTTTAGCTAATATTAGTCATGAATTACGAACACCTTTACAAGCCATCATTGGTTATACTGATCTAGTCAGAGAAGAGCTAGAACAAGAATGTATGGAATCTCAAGTGGAGGATCTCAGCAAAAGTATTCGAGCAGCCAATAGTCTCTTAGAGTTAATTAATAATATTCTCGATTTAGCTAAAATAGAAGCAGGGAAAATGGATCTCTATTTAAAAACCGTTGATATTAAACAATTACTTAAGGAAGCCATAGAAACAGTGCAACCAATGGCGGCAGTGAATAACAACCAACTGATAGTGAATATAGGTGATCTCCAAGATAAACTTGTTTTAGATCGTCAAAAGGTCATGCAAATCTGGTTAAATTTATTAAGTAATGCCTGTAAATTCACTAAAAATGGTCATATCACCATGAGTATCTACAATGATAAGCAATATCTGCATTTTTCAATTCAAGATACAGGCATTGGTATCCCTAAGGATAAACTTCAATACATTTTTGAACAATTTACTCAGGTCGATGGCAGTAAAACGAGAAATTTTGAAGGCACTGGATTAGGCATGGCCATTACACAAACTTTTTGTACGCTCATGAAAGGCAAAATAGAAGTCACCAGTCAGATCGGCGTAGGCTCCTGCTTTAACGTTAGATTACCGATTCAGTTTTCAGAAACTTTTATTGAAGTTGATAAAATAGAATAGACAGCTACACTTATAAACATAATCATTCAACTGAAGATTTTGGCGGTAATCTGAAGTTCGCATTACCCCCCTTGTTCCCCCTTAGATATTAGATATCTGATTAGGAAATTATTGTGAAATTTTCCCATAAAATATTGAGTTTAACCCTACTCATTTCATTCAACACCATTTATACAACCAGCTTTGTGATGGCTGCTGACTCAAATCCCAATGAAGACTTGGAAGATTTTTATGGTGATGATGATTTTGTGAGTCTTGCTACAGGAACAAAACAATTAACTCATAAGGCCCCCTCAACGGCCACTGTAATCACAAGAGAGGAGATCCAAAGAATTGGCGCATTGGATCTTGATGAAGTTTTAGAAACAGTCCCAGGATTACATGTTTCATACCGACCGGGCAACCATTTGCCCATCTACTCATTCAGAGGGATTTACAGTGTTTTTAACCCTCAAGTCTTGGTGTTAATTAATGAAGTCCCTATTACGAACTTATTTATTGGAAATCGAAACCAAATATGGGGCGGAATGACTCTTGACTCGGTTTCTAGAATTGAAATTATTAGGGGTCCCGGCTCCGCAATTTATGGTGCAGATGCAGTAGCTGGAGTCATAAACATTATTACTGACTCTTCAGACACGTCAAAAGGCACAAATTTCAGAGCAAGGGTTGGACAAGATTCAACAAAAGACTTTTGGTTATCTCACTCTTGGAACAGCGGGAAACTAGGTGGATATGTCAGTTACGACAGGCATAAAACGGAGGGTTTTGATCAATTTATTGAAGCAGATGCTCAAACTTTTTTAGATAGTGTTTTCTCTACAGATGCGTCATTAGCACCAGGTTTTTCCGATCAACATCGCCAAAATGACGAATTACGATTACGACTTGATTATGACCATTGGACAATGAATGCAGGATTCCAAAAAAGAAAAATTGGTGTTGGTTTGGGTATTGCAGATGCCCTTGGTCATGGGTCAAATGAAAGCAGCGAGAGATGGAATTTAGATATCGGCTACAACTCAGACAATATTATAGAAAACTGGAACATCAGTACTAAAGTTGCCTATTTCACCACCACTCAAGAAATCGATAATAACCTCTATATTTTTCCTATAGGTGCAGATATTGGCTTAGGAGGACCATTTCCTGATGGAGTCATCGGCAATCCAGAAGTTTTTGAAAAACATCTTCGTACCAATTTAGTGGCAAAATATGGAGCGATGACTAATCATTCTTTTGCCATCGGTGTTGGTTATGAAATTTCAGATTTGTACAAGGTCAAAGAAACCAAGAATTTTGCACTGGGACCAAATGGTGAGTTTTTACCCCCTGGAAGTCCCTTAGTTGACGTAACAGACACACCATTTGTGTTCCTCCCTGAAGATGATCGAACTAATAAATTTGTATTCATTCAAGATATTTGGAATTTAGCAAAAGATTGGGAACTCACCGCAGGGGTAAGGCGTGATGATTACTCAGATTTCGGCGCAACAGTGAATCCAAGATTAGCTTTAGTCTGGTCTTCAACCTTAGATTTAACGACTAAATTTCTTTATGGCAAAGCCTTTAGAGCTCCATCTTTCGCTGAAATGAGAAATATCAATAATCCTGTCACCTTAGGAAACCCTAATCTGAAACCAGAAGAGATGGACTCTTTAGAATTGGCTTTTGATTACCATCCACAACCAACCCAACGGTATGGGCTTAATTTTTTTAAATACCATTGGAAAGATATCATTAATTTTTCTCCAGATGAGGGTGCTACAACCAAAACCGCAAAGAATATTGGGAAACAAAATGGACATGGCATTGAAATGGAGTTTAACTGGTCACCGCTACAAAATTTGAATTTGATGGGAAATTATTCTTGGCTACATGCAGAAGATGGCAACAATGTGACTATTAGTTCAGTACCTGAAAAGCAATTATACTTAAGAATATACTATGAGCTAAATAATGCTTGGAATATGAGCCTGAAATCAAATTGGGTGATGGATAGAAAAAGAGCTCAGGACGACTTGAGAGAGCCAATCAAAGATTATAACGTCACAGACTTATCCATTAATTGGAAAATTAAAAACGATGCTCTTGATCTTTCATTCCTTGTGAAAAACATTTTTGATTCTGATGTTAGAGAGCCAACAGCAAATAATGGCTCTGTAGTTAATATTCCGAATGATTTACCTTTGCCCGGGAGAACAGCTTTAGCTCAAATCACCTACCATTTCAATTAGGTATAATACCCATTATAAGAAACTGCACAAACAATGTTTAAGGTATTTCTCTTAGTGAGACGCCATCGTATTTTACATCTTCACAATATTGAGG
>PCTP01000009.1:0-147 GCA_002770795.1 Gammaproteobacteria bacterium CG22_combo_CG10-13_8_21_14_all_40_8
GTGATTATTTCACTCACGCCAGCTCTTCTAATATTTTCTTCAGCTAGGTCAAGAACGCGTCCACTTTTTTCAAAACCAAATAGCTCACCTTGAAAGGTCATTCTGCTTTGTGCAACTTTATCACGAGCTTCTTCAATCAATTTGGCC
>PCTP01000009.1:180-13434 GCA_002770795.1 Gammaproteobacteria bacterium CG22_combo_CG10-13_8_21_14_all_40_8
AAACCCCAGCGCTTTCTTAATAATCCTGGCGCTTGATTCCAAGCCATCATGGCGGCTTCGACTAAAAGTGTCCCCGAACCACATAAAGGGTCGACTAAATCGCCCCCTGCTGCTGCAACCTGAGGCCAACCAGCGCGTAATAAGACGGCAGCGGCTAGATTTTCTTTCATGGGGGCGGCACCTGTTCCAGTTCGATAGCCTCTTTGGTGCAAGCTGGTGCCAGATAGATCTAAATAAAGCTGTGCTTGGTGTTGATTACAAAATAGATTCCATTGCAGATCAGGGTTATCTTTATCCACAGAAGGTCGAACACCTCTGTCATCTCGATATCGATCCACTAAAGCATCTTTAACCTTTTGAGCGACATAGATACTGTGATCGCTAAAGGCACGACGCAAACGCACAGAAATTGCGAAGGTTTGATGAATAGGAAATATCTCAGACCAATCAATGGCATAAATTTCTTTGTAGAGATCTTCTTCAGACTGACATTCAAAACTGGCCATTTCCAGCAATACGCGACTGGCTAGGCGCGACCATAAACAAACGCTGTAAGCTAATTTGAGATCCCCAGAAAAATGCACACCGGCTACCGTCATTTTAACATTGTCAGCCCCTAGATCGGTCAATTCTTGGAAAAGTAGTTCTTCCAATGATTTAGGACAGGTGGCGAAGAGTTTGTATTGGATGGCTGAGTTCATGAAATGGCTGTTGTTCAGATACGGAATAAATAGGATTATACCTGAATAACGCCTAAGGTGCTGTAGCCTAATGGATGAATGTTATGCGGTAAAACTCAAATAAAGGCTCACAATTCAAGTTGGGATAGTGAAATTGGGCTTTTAACTAAAATTAATCAGTTCAAACTGACCCTCATGGCAACGACAATAGCTGCCTGTTTTTCCCCAATCACCCAAAACGATTCTTTGAGCTGGACCTGTTTTTAAGTCAAGTGAATGGATTTTTTGGCGATGAGTGTGTCCGTGAATAAGCCTATGGACTGCTTGCGATTCCATCACTGTAATCACCTCTTCTGGATTCACATCCATAATAGGATTGTCCATTTGTTGGTAAGATTGTTGTTGCTTGTTTTGACTTTGTTCACGCATTTTTTGTGCGATGGCAATTCTTTGTTCAAGGGTATGTTTTAAAAATTCTGCTTGCCATTGCGGTGCTCTAATCCATTTTTTGAAATTTTGGTAATCAATATCGAGTGTACAAAGTGAGTCACCGTGCATGAGTAATACAGGTGTTTCAGCTATTTTTTGGATGCTTAACTCAGGTAATAACACGCCTCCACAGCGTTGTAAAAAATCATCCCCTAATAAAAAATCTCTATTACCATGAATAAAAAACAACCCTTTATTTTGTGCGGTATATTGTTTAAAACAGGCAATCACTTGTTCAGATAATTCGGTCTTAAAATCATCTCCAATCCAATACTCAAATAAATCCCCTAAAACGTATAAATTATCTGACTCAGGAGCAATATTTTCCATGAAATGAAAAAAGAGATGAGGGACATTTTTTTGTCCCTCATAAAGATGTAAATCGGAGATGAGGAGATCCATTTTAAGGTTTATCTGGATATGTTACTCGCTAATGTAAGCGCGAGTGACAACCACATCTTCTACTGGCACATCCTGATGACCTGATTTATTACCAGTTTTCACTTGTTTGATGGATTCAATCACATCCATTCCATCAACCACTTCACCAAAAACACAATAACCCCAACCTTGACCACTCTCAGCACTAAAATCTAAGAAATCGTTATTTTTTACATTGATAAAAAATTGGCTACTGGCAGAATGTGGATCGCTGGTTCTTGCCATGGCAACTGTACCTACTTTATTGGACAAACCATTATTGGCTTCATTTTTAATCACAGGATCTGTTGCTTTTTGCTTCATGCCAGCTTCAAAACCACCGCCTTGAATCATGAAGTTTGAAATCACGCGATGAAAGATAGTGCCATCATAATGCCCTTTGTTCACATAATTGAGAAAGTTTTCGACGGTTTTTGGGGCTTTTTCTGCATTGAGTTCTAAGGAAAAATTTCCCATGTTTGTTTCAAAAATAACCATTGTTGGCTCCTAATAATTGCACTGTATCTATAGAGTGCGCTGCAAGTAAAATTCTGTCTAAATAAACTATTTCATGCCTTCAAGTAAACTATTCAAGGCTCTGATAGTTCGGGCTTTTTTGATCAGAACCTCTTTGACAGGACGATGCCTACCTAAGAATAAATCTGGGCTAACTTCTGTGTTTTCAATGGCCTTAACCACATCCATTCCTTCTACAACCTTGCCAAATACCGTATATCCAAATTTTTGTTCTGAACCATTGAGGCTTTCATTGTTTCCCGTATTGATATAAAACTGTACTCTCGCCGAATGAGGATCTTCTGTTCGAGCCATAGCAATAGTTCCTACATCATTCCTTAACCCATTATAACTTTCATTGCGAACTGGCTCGCCTGTTTTCTTCTCTTCACCCTGTGGGGTATAACCTCCCCCCTGAACCACAAAGCCTTTCACGACGCGATGAAAAATGGTGCCATCATAAAAAGCACCATCCACATATTTGAGAAAATTAGCCACTGTTTTGGGGGCGTTTTTGGGGTCAAGTTCTAACACCATATTTCCCATTGAGGTTTCAATTTTAACTCTCGGATTACCTTCAGCAACAGCCAATTCGGCAACAGCCAGTTGGGTTGCAAAGACCACAAAAAGCAAAATAGAGCGTTTTTTTAACAGGGCAAACATTTTAGCTCCTCATTGTTTATCGAAGATGGGTTATCGAAGGCTGTTCGTCAAAGAAAGTTCATCCTCAGAAAGTTTCTGAAAAAGTACCGTTCAAAAAAACGCTAATGATATACTGAAACCCCATTAAAAAACAGGGGCTGGACTTAATCGGAGTGAATGGTTTGGATTAAGGCGTCGCTAACAAGGGAATAAATACTTGTTGCTGTGAAACGGTTTTCCAAGTTTTGCTCAAGCTATCAACACTCATTACATCATAAGTGATTTCACCAGTGATATCTCCTTGAGCGTCCCAATCGTTGGCACCATAAGCCCCTGAATAATTGACTTCTATTCCCGACTTTACCCATTGTAATGCCTGCGCTAGATTAGAGGGGCTTACCGTTTCACCCGGAGGATTCATCACCTCTCGAAGACTATCCCTAACCATCAATCCAGAAGGGTTATCGGTACCATTCACAAATCCCGCTCTTTCTATTGCAAGGGCTGTGACCAAAACTAAATCATAGCCACTAACCGTAAACGACTCTGGCGCCAAACCAAATTGCTGTCGATACAATTGTTCGAACAGGATCATTTCAGGATTTGTGGCTAATCCAAAGCCTGGGGCTGTCCCAACATCTGTTTCTATCTGTCTGGGATCGGCTAAATTATTGACAAAGGCACTGACACCAGCCGCTGCATCGGGAAAAAGAAAACGCGCCTTGATGCCAAAGCTGATAGATTCATTCACCCAGTTTGCAGAAATATCAGGCTCTACGATAGCCTCTAAGACTAAATCTGGATTCTGCTCGGCCACCCTGGCTAAAAAGCTATCAAATCCATTGGTCACAGTAAATGGCACTTCTATTCTATCGATGACCTCTCCCCCGAGCTGTTCAAAGCTTTGCTTAAATCTTTCCGTTAATGTTTCCCCATAGGGATCCGTTTGATTGTGCACAGTCACCACGCGCCTAAAACCTTGGTTGAATGCCAAGTCCGCTAAAATTTTACTTTGAATCACATCCGAAGGTACCATTCTAAAAAAGAAATCATTATCTGCATAGGTTGAAAAAAAAGTGGAGGTGGCTGATTCTGATATTAAAGGAATTTGCTTTGGAATACTGAGTTCAGAAATGGCTAGAGATCGAGAAGAAAAGGAAGAGTGTATTGCTTTAATATCGACCTTGAGAAGTTGCTTCGCCAGAGCCACTGAATCTGGCACGTCAGCCGACACAAAAGCCACCACATTTAGCTTTTTATTGAGTACACCACCCGCGTCATTCACATCTCGAACCCCCAGCAGCACAGAATTTCTAATAGCTGGTGAATTAGCAATACTACCAATATTTATCGCATTTCCATCATATTGATCTGCTAATGGATCAGAAACAAAGGGTTGGTCAAAATTGGAGGAGCCACCGCCGCAGCTCGTTAAACAAAACGCCACAAAAATAAGAGGCAGAATGGGAGGTTGTGTTTTCAATGCTATTTCCTAAAACCTTTGTTGGTAACTTAAAACCCCGTGCCGCCCCAAGGAGGGAAACTCAATACCCCCAAACCCAGGATTGACATATTCAGAATTAAACAGATCTTTAATTGATAATGATAAAGTGCCCTG
The DNA here is from genome assembly GCA_002770795.1 of Gammaproteobacteria bacterium CG22_combo_CG10-13_8_21_14_all_40_8. Taxonomy (GTDB): domain Bacteria; phylum Pseudomonadota; class Gammaproteobacteria; order Enterobacterales; genus 21-14-all-40-8. Next base: position 4,546 of record PCTP01000009.1, read on the forward strand.
TTTACCTTTCACCAAGGAAAAATGCGTCGTCGAAAAAGTCATATCGCTTTTCATATAACTGCCTAATGAGTAAAACTGATTGGTCAATAATACGTTAGAGGTTGAAGCGGGTCTTGAATCCACCCAACGATTATTCCAACTCCAACTTAATTTGAGCGGCTCCCAATGATAATAAAAACCCAAGTTGGCAGTTTGCTTGGGAAATAATTCTCCCCTTTCACGATGTTCCAGAACAAACAAGCTAAGTGGATTTTGTTCTAATGCGTTTTTTTGGTAACTATAGTTCATATAAGCATCTAACGAACCGAAAAGCATTCTGAGCTCTAGTTCTAGTCCATTGGTTTTGCTAGCTGAAAGATTATTGGCCAAGAGGTTACTACCATCAGATTGAAAGGTCACCAGATCATTCACTTCGGTATGAAATAAGGTAGTGGTCATATTGAGTTTGTCGGCAATGGGCATAGATAAGGATAATTCTGTGGTTTGTGCTTTCTGTGCATTGAGCTCAGGGTTACCAATAATATCGCCAGATTGAACACTTTTACGAAACAGTAATTCTGGGGATGGGGCTTGAAATGAGCTTCCAAAGAGTAATTTAAGCACCATCTCATGAGGGAGATTACCCACGACACCAAACCTTACCGACTCTTGCTGACCAATAATAGAGTCGTCATCCATCCGATAACCTAAATTCACTCGCCAATTTGAATTTAATTGCCATAAATATTGCAGATAAAATCCCTTATTAGAGATATTAATAGACTGAGGTTCTGTGATGGTATTTCTTTGCCCTGTATTTCTATCCACTCTGGTAAAACTTTCTAAACGCTGATGATCATTTTTTGAGTCTAATCCCAACAACAAAGTATCATTTTGTCGAAGGCTGATGAATAACTCCGCACCAAAATCCTCACTATGATAACCAATATCAGGTTTCAAAAAGAAATTCTCTGCGCCAACTTCTTGCTTATCATTTTTATTATTTTGCCCATCCGCATAAGCCGCAAACAACCTCAACTGATAAGTCTCTGAGAAACTATAATGATAATTAACACGTAAGAAATAATTATCAATGGCCTCTCTAGTGGTACCAAACACGGACAAAGGGTTGAGTTCAGAAAATGGATTTTCCACATCTAAGCGTTGAAAGTGGCCATTGAATTCAATTTTTTGTTGGGTGTCAATATCCCAACCTAGTTGCGCGTAGGCACTAAAGGGTTTGCTATCATCTGAAACAGCCTGAACTGATCTATCTGGATCACTTCTAATCGCATCATAACTGGGAGAGTTTCTGGGAAGTTGAACGCCAGATCGGTCAAAAGAACCTTGACTCACACCATAAATATAATCTAGTTTTGTGGTAAATCCCCCACCACTTAATTCAGCTTGATAGCCACCGCTTTGGTGCTGATAGCTCTCAACGGTGGTTTTAACTGCCCCCCCTTCCTTCTGAAAAAAATCTGATTTTTTGGTGATGATGTTCACTACGCCTAAAAATGCATTAGCTCCGTAAAGTGCAGAAACTGGTCCTCGAACAATTTCAACTCTATCAACCAGATCCATGGGGATCAGCTCATTGCCTAAAAAATTCTGTGAGGTCGATCTAAAACTCACAGGCTGGCTGTTAATCATCACCTTAAGGGTTCGGCTCCCCGATCTCACTCCAGAATTAATGCCTCTGACACCAAAATTATGTTGGCTCAAATCATCATTATCTACAAATCCCACCACATGGGATAAGATTTCAGCAACATTTTGATAGCCAGAATGCACGATGTCTTTTGCTGTCACTACAGTGATCACTGCGGGTGAAAGTTTTAACTCTTGAGGGGTTTTGGTAGCTGTTTCTACCTTTGTATTCAGAAGCTCTTCAAAACTTAAATTGAATAAAGCCTCCATAGTCTCATCACTGCCATCTGCATAGCTCAGAGAAGTTTGAGAACTCATAGCGATAACCAAACAGCCTACAATTATCTTTGTACCCAGCAATCGCAAAAAAAATGTTTTACCCTCAACAATCATTTTCCACTCAATATCCCAGACTAAGGTTGAAATCCCCTATTAAGAAATAGATGCTTTTGCTCAAAACGTCAACTTATACTCGCATTACCAGATATCAGGGGCATAAACAGAGGAATTTCACCTGAAAGGATAAGTTTTGTTTAAATTTAACCTGAAAAACTGAGGGATAAATTGGATGAAAATGGGATTAATGATATATTTCAACTCATTCACTCATAGCTTAAAAATATAACCCTGAGGAAGTAAAATCGCATGCTGCAAATATACAATAGTCTAACCAAACAGAAAGAAACCTTTATACCCAGATTGGAAGGTAAAATCTGTATGTATGTCTGTGGTATCACCGTTTATGATTATTGTCATATTGGCCATGCTCGGACCTTTGCAGCCTTTGATGTTATCACCCGATTTTTCAGGCATTCTGGTTATGACCTCAAATTTATTCGAAATATCACCGATATTGACGACAAAATCATCCATAGAGCCAATGAAAACCACGAAAACTTTCAAGAACTTACCGCTCGCTTTATTAAAGCCATGCATGAGGACTTTATTAAGCTTGGTTTTGCTGAACCTGACTTTGAACCCAGAGCTACTGAGCATATTCCACAAATCATCCAAATGATTGAATCTCTCATTGAAAGAGGTTTTGCCTATCGTTGTGAAAATGGAGATGTTTACTACGATGTCAGCCAGTTTCAAGATTATGGCAGATTGAGTGGACAGGATTTAGAACAACTTCGAGCAGGTGCAAGAGTTGAGATATCCAATGATAAAACTGATCCCGTGGATTTTGTGCTTTGGAAATCAGCAAAACCCGATGAACCTCATTGGCCTTCACCTTGGGGGAATGGTCGACCTGGGTGGCATATTGAATGTTCTGCTATGTCAACTTGCTGCTTGGGTAATCATTTTGATATCCATGGTGGCGGCTCCGATCTCACCTTTCCACACCATGAAAATGAAATAGCCCAATCAGAAGGTGCAACAGGTCAAACCTATGCCAACACTTGGATCCATACCGGTATGGTGCAGGTAGATAAAGAAAAGATGTCCAAATCCTTGGATAATTTTTTCACCATCCGCTCTGTTTTAGATAGTTATCATGGAGAAGTGGTTAGATTCTTTTTGGTGAACAGTCATTATCGTAGTGCTTTGAATTATTCCCAAGAAAATTTAGAGCGTTCCAAAAACGCCTTAGAAAGATTATATTTAGCTTTGCGTGGCTTAGATCTTAGCCAAGGCGATGCGGATGCTGTGGACTTACAATACCAAACACGCTTTCATCAGGCCATGAATGATGATTTTAATACGCCAGAAGCCATCGCGGTATTATTTGATCTCGCTCGTGAGATCAATCGGTTAAAAGCTGAAGATGAAAAAAACGCTATCCACCATGCTTGTTTACTCAAAAATCTGGGTGCAATCTTGGGGCATTTACAACAGGCACCAGAGGAATACTTCAAACAAGGTAGTGATGATTCAGGCGATATTGAACAACTTGTCGCCTTAAGAGATAAGGCGCGCGCAGAGAAAAACTGGGCAGAGTCTGATAGATTAAGGGATGTTCTGTTAGAACAGGGGATCACCCTTGAAGATAATGCTGCAGGGACACTGTGGAGGAAAATATAAGGGGGGTTTAAAATCTATTTTAGTTTCCTCAATATTGAAAGTTAGGTCAATTTATAGGATCAGTTTAATTTTTTGACCTTTCTTAATCTGAGTTGAACTGAGTTAAATAAACGCTCTATTGGCCCAAAGGTAGTTTATTCATCTTTATCAAATGTGAATAATCCATATTGGTGGAGAGCATTGTTTCTACCTCATTGATAGAAACAGGCTTAGAAATTAAAAATCCCTGTACAAAGTGCTTCCCCATTTTTTGCAAACAATCCAATTGCCAAGTTGCTTCCACGCCTTCTACCACCACATTCATTTCCAAAGCTTCAGCTAAGGCAATGATGGATTTGATCACATGATTTTTATCGAGATCAGGATCCATATCCGTCAAAAAACTCCGATCTATTTTGACAGTATCTAAGGCAAATTTATGTAAATAACTGAGAGAGGAATAGCCTGTTCCAAAATCATCCAACATTAATTGCACCCCCATGGTTTTCAACGCACCAATAACCTCAGTGACCGCATCAATATTCTCAACCAATGCATGCTCAGTAATTTCCAGTTTAATACAATCTGGACAGATGCCATTTTTTTCAAAAAGTGCTTTTAATTGTTTAGGGAAGCTTTTATTGGCTAAATGTTTTCCTGATATATTGACACTGATCACCACCAATTTTTGATTGGGCAATCGTGTTTTCCAGTCTTGTTGTTGTTTCATGACTAAGTTTAAAATATGCCAGTCAATATCCAGTATCAAATCACTTTCTTCCGCAATAGGAATAAATGAATCGGGATTGATCAAACCCTTTTCTGGATGATTCCAACGAACCAATGATTCAAAGCCATTAAGCTCTCCTGTATTAATACAAATCACCGGTTGATAATGCATTTCTAACTGATCATGCTCCATGGCGGAGACCAACGCTTTTTTCAAATCAGGAATTCCATGAGTTTCCACATCGACCAAATCTTGATAGACACAATAACATCCTCGCCCTTTAGCTTTTGCTTCATACATTGCCTTATCAGCCTGACGAATTATTTCTTCTGCGGTTTGATTCGTTTCATGGGTGGAGGCAATACCAATACTGGTGGAAATTGAAATCTGGTGCCGATTAATTATTTTGGTTTTTTCCAATAGCGCAATAATTCTAGAAGAAAGTTTCATGGCTTGATGAATATCAGACAGAGAGTCTAGAACAATGGCAAATTCATCGCCACCTAGACGGCCCAAAGTGTCCCCTTTACGTAAGCAACTTTCGATTTCAGCGCTCACGATCTTTAGCAACTCATCACCAATGGCATGCCCCATGGTATCGTTCACAAACTTGAAGCGATCAAGATCCAAAAACAGCACGGTCACTTGAATCTTTTTGCCTCTACCCAGTTGATTTAACGCATGCTCAAGTCGGTCCAGAAATAAGTGTCTATTGGGTAATCCAGTTAAAGCATCATGCATGGCTCTATGCTGTAAAGAATCTTCATCCAATTTTCTGCGCAATGCCTCTCCTATATGTTGAGAGACGTAGACCAACAATTCCTTATCTTTGTCGGTATAACTGATATTCTTAATATAACTTTGTACCACGACAGCACCACTTAACTCGCGCTCACTAAAAAATGGCACGCCAAGCCAAAATTCTGTTTCACTACCTAATAAATCAAATTCGCCAGACTGATCTAACTCTGACAATCTTTTTTTTGTGGCCAACAAGGGTGTTTTGGTGCTTAAAATATATCCAGTAATACTGCGTTTCAGCATGTCGTTTGAAAATACCCTATTGGGTTCGATTTTGTCCATGGTATCCACAAAATAGGGAAAGCGAATAGATTGCTTTTCGTTATCTACAATCGCAATAAAGAAGTTTTCAGCATACATAAGCTGCGCAACAATTCGGTGCAAGCCTTGGAAGAAATCATCTAAGTTTTTACTGGTATGGGATATTTGTGAAATCTCAAATAACGCTGATTGTACTTTTTCAGAATACTCTAATTCGATAATAGAGTTTTTAAACCGATGAATTAACAACTCTTTTTCCAAAGTCAAATACATAATTGAACTAAGCACAGGAGAGAATTGATAAAATAGATCGGTTTTGGTGGGCGAATGGATCCAATCAATCACCATAATGCCCTGAAGTCCATTTCTATGCATTAAAGCCACCACTGCACGGTAACTTTCCTCCTCTTTTTTAACAAAAACTGGGTATTTAGCGGGCAATTTTTGTTCAATTTGTTGCAATAATGAAGAATCTTGATCCTCTATAAAGGCTTCTAAAGGATCACCTTGAGCAGATTGTTTTTGTAATTGATGTGTCTCTTTATCTAAAAGTGAAATGGAGCAATAGTGGAAATCCAATGATTCAATCAAGGTGCTTGAGATGCTTTGGCACATCTCGGTAATAGAATGCACCCTGAGCGCAGATCGAGAAAAGGAATAAACCACCTCGGCCAACGGCTTATCAATTTCAATTTGTTTAAAATCATTCGACATAGGTAATTTTCATCTTCAATAGTTTGACAGCTGTACAACCTCTAAAATCTTCATTTTGTTTACCTACTGGATAATTTTGAATTAAGTTAGCGCCAAAAAAGTAATATTTGTTGTGCGCTGAACTCTCTTCTTACAGAGAATGCATTAAACTGCAAATAATGACATCAAATACCTATACTGTGCAACGCTATTATTTCATTATTTGAACTGGTTCACACAATATTACCAAGTATAAGGGCTAATAGGTTTAAAAATAACCAAACCCATCTCATCATGATATTCAACAAGGAACCACTCATGCCCAACGAACTCATTAGATTGAGGGAAGAGATTAAAAAATCTGACAGTCATCTTATTGATATTTTAGCAAAAAGAGTACAGCTTGGCAGAGAGATATATAAAATAGAAGCCGATGAAGGATCAACCGTTTTTACATCCGAACAGCAACAAATACAATTAACGGCCAGAAGAACTGAAGCCTTACTTAAAGGCTCTCATTGAGGGAATTTTACACCAATTATTGAATGAGATCGCTCATTTCTAACCAGATCAAGGCGTTACCGTCACTCCCGCTTGTGTTGGAAAGGTTGTCATTATTGGAGGAGCTGGGCCATTAGGAAAATTATTTACTCAACTATTTAGTTCAGCTCAATACTCGGTGTCCATCTTGAAAAAAAATGACTGGTCTCAAGCCGAAATTATTTTCCATCAAGCAAAACTGGTCATTGTCGCTGTCCCTATTAATGTGAGTTCAAACATCGCATCTTGGGACACCCATAAGTTAGCGTTTAACTAAAAAAAGGAAATCGCCGTAAAGGGTTAGCTCACCGACCAGTTTCAGCCCGCTCACTACCCCTCCGGCACAGATCCGTACGTGCGCTATTAACGCATACGGCTCCTACGACAAGTCAGACACTCAGTCGCATATTGGGGTATGGGTGTAGCACTCGTACACTGGGTATAAACAGCTTGATGACTTTCGTTAATTTCTTCCATGATATCGGGTGACGCTGACCCCGTCGACGCAGTGCTCTCAGCCATGTCCGACAAATTTCGCTGCGGAATGCGTTGAGTGCCTTCTGGTTTCCTGGCACAGCATAGTAGTTGTTGTGCCCTTGGACGACGCTTTTTAGCCAGCTTCCCTGTTGATAGATATCCCTGTTCCGGGTTTTGAGCAAGTGTTGACGTATTTCTTTCAGCTTCGCCGTCATCTTTTTCGCGCAGGTGCTCCGTTTCAGCGTAAAACGTCCATCGGATCGCCTGGTAGAGCAGATGTGCGTGAATCCCAGAAAATCAAAGGTTTCAGGTTTACCCTGCTTCCTCTGCTTTCTGTTGCTGGCGGCAAAGCGTCCGAACTCTAACAACTTTGTCTTATTTCGGTTCAACTTTAGCCCAAATTTCTCTAACCGCTGTTCGAGGGCGTTTTTTAAACGCTCACCGTCCGGGCGATATTGAAACCCCAGTACCGTATCATCCGCATAACGGACGATATAACACTCACCTCGGGCGTGCTTTTGTCGCCATTGGTTTACCCATAGATCCAAAACATAGTGAAGGTAGATATTTGCCAGTAATGGCGATATCACTGCACCTTGCGGTGTTCCGGCCGCTGTTTTGAGATAACGTTCATCATCGACGACTCCTGCCTTGATGGTTCTTTCTATCAAGCGGAGTATTCGTTGATCTGCTATTCGATGTTGCAGGAACTTCATCAGCCAATCGTGATCGATCGTGTCAAAGAACTTGCTGATGTCTGCATCCAGTATCCAGCTGACTTTGCGTTGACTTATTGCCACATACACCGCATCGAGTGCTCTGTGCTGACTTCGCTGTGGGCGAAATCCGTAACTAAAGCCGAGAAAATCTGCTTCATAGATACTTTCCAGTACCCACACCAACGCTTGTTGTACGACTTTGTCTTCAACTGCCGTGACTCCAATGGGTCGTTTTTCCCCGTCTGGTTTTGGCAGCCAAATACGCAATACCGGTTGTGGCTTGTATTGCTGAGCCTGTATCCGCTGGTGTAGGCTCTGTATGCGCTCTGGTAAACCTTCACCAAAGTGCATCCAACTTTCATTATCTATCCCCTTGGCTGATTTTCGATTCAGGCTTTTGTACGCCCTCTCTAATAGCGCTGGGGTGATATGGTGCAGCAAATTATTGAATCGCAGTGAACGTTCCTGTTTTGCTACTGTATGCAGATGAGCCAGCCCCGACAACCTTCCATCTACGCTCTGCGTCGTAGTCAGGTTCGGCATAGCTCACCATTTCTTGTCGTTAAACGCCTTTGCTCCACCGGCTCCGCCTTGTGTATATGTTTACTCATTGTGTTCGCCGGCTTCCTCGCTACTATGCGTTTATCTGACTCCCTGACAGCGTGAATATTCAGTCTTTGCCCTACCGACTTCACTGAACCTGACCTCTATCGGAACGGTACAGATCACTGCCAGGGCCTCCCGAGTTTCGCTCAAAAGACATCAATACATGCACCAGGTCTCTGACTCCGGAGAACAGGTTAAATCACTCGCCGTTAACGCAACTTGACCCTATTGCCTTCCCGTTCAGCCAACACGGTCGGCATTCTCGATTTTGTTTTCGGAGCTCAATACTGAGCCTGCATCTTCCCCTGTCAACGCTTAGCCATTGCCATTACTGACAACCGCCCATGACTCGGGGTTCTGGCGGCTTGCTAGGCCTTACCAGATAAAGGATTTTCACCTTCGATCTTCTGCCGACTTATCTCGGCGCAC